>JAFYMQ010000202.1 GCA_017556565.1 Clostridia bacterium
CATCACCCTGCGGGTCAAGGACAAGCATTTCACCACCATCAAGGAAAAATGCGAAAATCCCAGAGCCATCATGGAATTTGCGGATCTGGACTTGGCCGCAGGCCTGTTTGCGGGCAATGTTTCCACTATCAATGAAATGTGCAAGGGCACTATACGTCTGCGTGGTATGATCTCCATGCTGGACAATGTAAACCGCATCTTAGATCGCGTGTCTGTATATCTGGGCTGAGGAGGAAAGACGATATGAGCAAATATCCTGAATATTCTCACGAAAAAAGCCGTGCATGGTTTTATCGTGTGCTGAACGTTATCCCCTCCGGCATATACGGACATCTTGGCCCCAGTGAGGGTCTGTTCCTGCCTCTCGAAAAGTGGCCGCTGATCTCATCCAAGGCCGAGGGTACATATTTTTGGGACATGGACGGCAACAAATATCTGGATTTTATGTGCGCATACGGCCCTAACGTGCTGGGATACGGTGATCCCGACGTAGACCGCGCCGCTATGGAGCAGCTTAAAGTCGGCAACTGCACCACTGCCCCGTCCTACAAGATGGTGGAGTGTGCCGAGCTGCTTGTTGACACGGTCGACTGCGCCGATTGGGCGTTTTTTATGAAAAACGGCACAGACGCAACCACATTTGCCAATCTGACCGCACGCGCCGCAACCGGAAGAAAGAAAACGATCTTCCTCCGCGGATATTATCACGGCAACCAGCCCTGGGCAATGAAGGCCGACTACCCCGGCATCCTGCCCGAGGAGGTAGCCAACAACATCGTTGTGCCCTGGTTTGATCTTGACGCTTTGGAAAAAGCCTGGGACTACGCCAAAGGCGACGTAGCCGCGCTGATCGCTCAGCCCTATGACCACGGCAATTTCACAGACAACCGCTGCGCCACACCCGAGTATTGGGCCGGTGTGCGCAATTTCTGCACCAAGCACGGAATCGTGCTGATCATTGATGACGTGCGTGCGGGATTCAGACTTGATCTCAAGGGCAGCGACCACTACTACGGATTCAAGGCTGATATTATATGCTTCTGCAAGGCGCTGGCAAACGGCTACAATATGTCCGCTGCCTGCGGTATTGAAAGTCTCCGTTCTGCCGCATCCAGCCTGAGCTATACAGGCTCCTACTGGATGAGCGCCGAGCCTTTTGCCGCATGTATCGCAACTATCGAAAAGATGAAAAAGCTGGACACCCCCAAGCTGTTCCGCCAGCTTGGCACAGAGCTGACGGACGGATTGGCAGCCGTCGGCAAGGCACACGGATTTGACCTGAAGGTATCCGGCGAGCCTGCGCTGTTCTATCTGCGCATCGCCAATGACGACAGCCTGATGCTCCATCAGGAGTGGGTTGCCGAGTGCGTCAGCCGCGGTCTGTTCATTACCAGCCATCACAACCACTTTATCAATGCTGCCCTCACCCGTGAGGATATTGCTCTTGCAATAGATATTGCAGACGATGCATTCTCTGTGGTTGCCGCCCGTCATCAGGACAAAGGCTTTATCCGCTGATACTGCCGCATTGGCAGGCTGCAGCGCAATTACCCCCTCTATAATCTGCTATACATAACAAAAACTCCGACGGATTACCGTCGGAGTTTTTATATCTATTGGTGATTATTATCTTGTCAGGTTGTGTGTGCCGCCCAGAGCATTGACCTGTGCGTTGATTTTTCCGCCGTAGTTTACGACTGCGCCGTAGCACAATACATCAACAACATCTCCATCGGTCTCGGCAACAAGCTCAGCATCTTCGCTGACCTTGACAGAGCCGTAGCACTCAACTCCGTAGGTATCCTTTGCGTATGCGGTCAGGGTTGAGCCGATACCGATCTCAAGAATACCCGAGACGCTGATACACTCGATGATCTCCGCAGTCTCGTCATTGTTGGAAACGTTGAGGGTGCTGTTCTTGCCCATGAGCAGGTCTCCGTCAACAGCAAGCGCTTTGCAATAATCTACAGAGCCTGCGCTTGTTGTAATATTGATGGCGGTGCCGGGCTCCATCATAACATTGCCGCGTATGCCCACTGCCGAGCTGCTCTTTGCGCATCCGTTAGTCACGCTAAGAGCTGCGCCGTTTTTCATGGTCAAAGAAGAATCACCGATAACGCCGTTTGCATAATTGGCGCAGTCAGCAGCAACAATGGTAACGTCGGCGCTGATTGCCAGATTGTCTGCAAATATACCCAGAATATCGTCGGATCCGCCTATGAACTCAATGGTCAAAGAACCGTCGCCCTGGATACACAGATCTTTGCTTGACAGATAATTGGCTGCGTAGATGGCAGAAACGTAGCCGCCTTCTTTGCAGATAAAGTTGTTTTCGCCAATAAGATTGATTCTAAAATCAATTTCACTATACACGACGGCGCTGCTATGCTCTATTACTGCGTTGTTAAATGTAAGAGTATTGGTAGATGCACTGTAAGAAACCGTACCGTCGCCTAAAACGTCGTTTTTGTTGCTCCTTGTGACAGATACTCCTGCGACCTGAATGCCATACTCATCAGTAAGCACAAAGTTCATTCCGCAAGCGAAAAACGCGCAGCTGATAAATACCGTCCACAAAATGGTAAGCGCCAGCAGAACACTAATAATTATTCTGAACGCTTTTGTACCTTTGGTCATATTACTCACCTTTTCTCTTTGTTTTTATGTAAAGCTTTCAGCATTTACATCTTTTGATCTTCAAGCTCTTTTTGCAGGTTCTTCTGTGCTGCGGAAAGCATGAGCTTGATACGGTTGAGCTGGTTGACTTCGGATGCGCCGGGGTCATAGTCAACGGCTATAATATTGGCCTGAGGGTATGCTTTTTTGAGGACTTTGATAACGCCCTTGCCCACGACATGGTTGGGCAGACATGCAAAGGGCTGGATGCAGACAATGTTGGGTATGCCCGTGCTGAGCAGCTCTGCCATCTCACCCGTCAGGAACCAACCCTCGCCGTACTGATTACCGATAGACAGGAAGGGTTTTGCCATATCGGCAACCTGCTCGATGGGCATAGGTGCTTCAAATCTACGGCTGTGATGCAGGGCACGGAGGGCAGGCTTGCGGAAAACTTTTATTGCCCATACGCCCAGTCGGGCAGCAAGATCGGAGGGCTTGCCCAAAAACTCGTGCTGATAAACACCGTTATAGAGCGAGTAGTTCATAAAGTCCAGCAGATCGGGTACGTGTGCCTCGGCACCTTCCCGCTCCAGCAGCTCGACCAGATGATTGTTGGCAAGAGGCATATATTTTACCAATATCTCACCGACAATACCGACTCTGGGTTTGCGCATATCTTCGTGTATGGGCAAATTGTCAAAAGCCTCTACAATGCTGCGGCAAACCTTGCGATAGTTCCACTTGCTCTTGGGATTGAGCAGCGAGTCAAGTGCGATATCCTGCCATTTTTTGTGCAGAGCATTGGCAGAGCCGGGGACTTTTTCGTAAGGACGGACGCGGTACAGACAGCGCATGAACAGATCACCGTATACTGTGCCGTAGAGAGCTTTGAGTATCATCTTGGGAGGCAGCTTGAAGCCGCTGTTTTTCTCCAGACCCTGCACACTCAGTGCGATAACGGGGATATGGGGCAGCCCGGCTTTTTCCAGCGCTCTGCGGATAAATCCGACATAGTTACTGGCTCGGCAGCAGCCGCCGGTCTGTGTCATGATAACCGCAAGCTTGTTTGTGTCATACTTGCCCGAAAGCACCGCATCCATGATCTGACCGACAACCGTAATAGACGGGAAGCAGGCATCGTTGTTGACAAACTTGAGGCCCATATCAATGGCGGCGCGGTTATCGTTGTCAAGTACCTCCATATTGAAGCCGAACTTGCGGAACACGGGCTCAAGCACGTCAAAATGGATGGGGCTCATCTGGGGTGCGAGGATGGTATAGCCGTCCTGGAACATCTTTTCTGTGAACTCTTTGCGGATGTAGCCTTCTTTGACGGGCTTGGCGGCGATATTGTGACGTCTGCGCATCTGCATTGCTGCAAGCAGGCTGCGCAGTCTGATACGGACTGCACCGAGGTTGTTGACTTCGTCGATTTTTAAGACGGTGTAAAGCTTATTTGCTTTCTCCAAAATCTCCCCTACCTGATCGGTAGTGACCGCGTCAAGACCGCAGCCGAAGGAATTGAGCTGCACCAGTTCCAGATCATCTCTGCGGCTGACAAACTCAGCAGCATTATAGAGACGGGAGTGGTAGACCCACTGATCGAGAACACGCAGCGGACGGTTGGCATCCTCCAATACAGGCAGGCTGTCCTCGGTAAATACGTGCATACCGAATGATGCGATAAGCTCGGGAATACCGTGATTGATCTCGGGATCGATATGATAGGGACGGCCTGCAAGTACGATACCGCACTGTCCCTGCTCCTCCATGCGGCGCAGCAGCTCTGCGCCCTTGTTTCTTATATCTTCTTTGGCGCGGCGCTGCTCCTGCCATGCAAGTGACACGGCTTTGCGTACCGACTGCTCATCTATAGACCATTCCTCGGCGCACAGACGCACAAGTCGGTCTGCGGTGATCTTCTCATCGGTAAAGGCGATAAAGGGGCGGATATAGCGGATATCTCCCTCGGATACGCCCTCGACGTTGTTCTTGAGGTTTTCGGCATAGGATACGACTATGGGGCAATTGTAGTGATTCTGTGCCGTATCGGCCTCCTGATATTCATAGAATACGCAGGGATGGAAGATGGTTTTTATGCCCTGATTGATAAGCCACTGGATATGTCCGTGGGCAAGCTTGGCGGGATAGCACTCCGACTCGGAGGGTATAGACTCCATGCCCAGCTCATAAAGCTTGCGGTCGGAGAAGGGCGAGAGCACCAGACCAAAGCCCAGCTCTCTGAAGAATGTTGCCCAGAAGGGGTAATTTTCGTACATATTGAGTACGCGGGGTATGCCCAGAACACCTCTGGGCGGATTGTCAACAGAGGGATAATCAAACAGGCGCTGATTCTTGTAGGCTACGAGATTTTCGCCCTTGCTGCAAGCGGTGTCAAGGCCTATACCTTTCTCACAACGATTGCCTGTAATGTGGTGTTTTCCGTTGGGGAAATGGTTGACGGTGAGCATACAGTTGTTGCTGCAGCCACCGCAATGGGTGGTTTTTGTCGTATAGGTCAGCTCCCCTATCTGCTCTATGGAAAGCATGCTCGTCTGCTGACCGGTATAGCGCTCTTTTGCAAGCAGTGCTGCGCCGAAAGCGCCCATTATGCCCGAAATATCGGGGCAGGTCACCTCTACGCCCGCGATCTTTTCAAAGGCGCGGAGCACACCGTGGTTGTAGAACGTGCCGCCCTGAACAACGATATGCTTGCCAAGTTCGGATGCATCGGCAAGCTTGATGACCTTGTAGAGTGCGTTTTTGATGACTGAGTACGCAAGACCTGCCGAGATATCGGAGACACTTGCGCCTTCTTTCTGTGCCTGCTTGACGTTGGAGTTCATAAACACGGTGCAGCGTGTGCCCAGATCAACGGGGTGCTTGGCATACAAGGATTCTTGGGCAAAATCCTGAGCCGAAAAGCCCAGCGAGTTTGCAAAGTTCTCGATAAAGCTGCCGCAGCCCGAGGAGCAGGCCTCGTTGAGCAGCACGGTGTCTACGCATCCGACACGCAGCTTGATGCACTTCATATCCTGACCGCCAATATCCAGTACGCAGTCGACCTCAGGATCAAAGAACGCCGCCGCGGTGCAGTGTGCAACAGTCTCAACCTCGCCCTCGTCCAGAGAAAAAGCCGACTTGAGCAGTGCTTCGCCGTAGCCTGTGGAGCAGGAACGGACGATACGCGCACCATCGGGCAGCTTTGCACCAAGCTCTGCAATAGCATCCATTGCGGTGCGGATAGGATTGCCGCGGTTATTGGCATAGTAGGAATACAGCAGTTGTCCCTCGCTGCCAATCAGGGCAACCTTGGTGGTTGTCGATCCTGCATCAATACCCAAGAAGCACTCACCGGTATAAGATGCAATGTCACCCTTGGGCACGACGGCTTTTGCATGTCTGGTGCAAAATGCCTCATAATCCCCCTCACTCTCAAAGAGTGACGGGAGTCTGGGCATCTCAAAGGTTACCTGCACGCCGGTTTCAAGCTGCTCAATCAGCCCGGATATCTCTGCAGGTCGGGCATCCCCGCTCTCCAGCGCAGCACCGACCGCAGCAAACAGGTGGGAGTTTTCGGGGTCAACGGTGGTCTCGGGTGTCAGCTTGAGTGTGCGGATGAAGGCTTTTTTCAGTTCGGGAAGAAAGTGCAGCGGGCCGCCCAGAAATGCCACACAGCCGCGGATAGGCTTGCCGCAGGCAAGACCCGAGATGGTCTGATTGACCACAGCCTGAAAAATTGACGCTGCAAGGTCGGCTTTTGTTGCGCCTTCGTTGATAAGAGGCTGGATGTCGGTCTTTGCAAACACGCCACAGCGGGCGGCAATGGGATATATCTGCTTGTAATTTTCGGCTTCTTTGTTGAGGCCCTGAGCATCGGTCTGCAGCAGGCTTGCCATCTGGTCGATAAAGCTGCCCGTACCGCCTGCGCAAACACCGTTCATGCGCTCCTCCAAACCGCCCTTGAAGTAGATGATCTTGGCATCCTCGCCGCCCAGCTCGATTGCAACGTCGGTCTGGGGCGCGTGGTGCTGCAGAGCGGTAGCTACGGCTACGACCTCCTGCACGAATCCGATCTTCATGGCTTTGCCCAGATTGATAGAGCCTGAGCCGGTAATTTTGACTTTGAGCAACACGTCACCCAGCAGATCTTTTGCTCTTTTGAGCAGCTGGGCAAGAGTTTTCTGTGTATTGGCGTGATGACGCTCATACTGGCCAAATACGATCTGATCGTTTTCGTCCAGCAAAACCAATTTTACTGTGGTAGAGCCGATATCCATGCCGGCACGGTAAGTTTTCATATTTGCACCTGCCTCTATAAACGAGTAACCGTATATACGGTAGATTTTTTCCAATTTATTTTTTTAATTTTATCATTATTTTTGCAAAAGTCAAGTTTTCGCCCTCCCCCTGCCGTGTGCAGAAAAAAATACCCTTTGTTTCTCTTGATTTTTCGCCCGCAGTGGCGTATATTCAAAAATGCATCTGCAGCGCAAAACCGCTTATGCAGAAATATTTTGCAAATAAGGCAGGAAGTAAGTTCTATGAAAAACCACGCAACAAGATTGACGGCACTTTTGATTGCATTTGTTATGGCGGTCGCGCTGTTTGGCGGCTGCGCTGACAAAGCAGATACCGTCGATTACTCCAAGAGTGAAAACTGGGCCTATTATGCGGAGGGCGAAAGTAAAGATGCCGATCTGTTTTTGATCTGCCCCACCGTAGATATGGGCAAAGACGGAGAGTATAACATGTCCATGGACGACGAGGACACCAAGTCCAGCTTTGTGGGTGCGCTCAACATGGAGCGCGGCATATACGAGGACTGCACCGTCATGTATGCCCCCTATTACCGCCAGATGACCTTCCCCGTCTATTCTCTCAGCGACGAGGAAATGAAACCCTACCTTGATATCGCCTACCGCGACGTGGCTGCGGCGTTTGAGTACTATTTTGAAAAATGCAACAACGGCCGACCTTTTGTCCTTGCCGGTTTTTCTCAGGGTTCTCAGCTGCTGCTGATGCTTATGGAAGAGTATTTTGACGATCCCAAGTACAGCGAAAATCTTATCGCCGCATATTGCATAGGCTGGAGAATAACCGAGGATGACGTAGCCCGCTATCCCCATCTGAACATGGCACAGGGCGAGGATGATACAGGTGTTATCGTATCTTTCAACTGCGAGGCTGAGGGCGTGGAGGAGTCTCTGATCCTGCCCAAAGGCATGAAGACGCTGGCTATAAATCCCCTCAACTGGAAAACCGACAGCACCCCCGCCGACAAGAGCCTCAATGACGG
>JAFYMQ010000203.1 GCA_017556565.1 Clostridia bacterium
CAGGATCCCGACAGCGGCGCATACCCACACGAACACCAGCAGCGCCGTGGCGGTAACAGGTGAGACGGGCATCACGGCGGCCAGAAGAATAGGCGTGTACGTACCGGCGATCAGCAGGTATATAACGCAGTGGTCTGCGATGCGCATGAGCTTTTTGAGCCTGCCGGGATTGAGCGCGTGATATACAGAGGACACGGCATACACCGCAGCCATGGATATTCCGTAGATCAGACAGCCTGCCGTTACGTGAGGCTTGTCGAGATTGAGTGAGCGGTAGGTGGCGGTATAAAGTGAAAACAGGGCAAAAATAAATCCCGCAAGATGAGAGAGGGTATTGGCTCTCTCTTCGCCCTCGGTGTAGCGGGGGAGGGTCATTTGACTGAGTTTGTTCATATTTGTCAGCTCCGGAAAAATACTGGCAAATGCATTTGCTGCTTTGAGTATATGGCGGCAGGGGTGGATAATCAACCTACTGTTGCATCTCTGTTTTCTACCCTCAAAAAACCTGCGGTAGAGCGACGTTTTTCGCACTCTACCGGCAGTAGAATGGTCGGTAGAATCCTTGAGTATCAATGGGTTTAAAAGAAATAATTTACAAAAATCCAATTGTATTTGCATAAATGCTGTGATATAATGGCACAGTCAAAATAACGTCAGGAGACAAAATATGCCCAACGAACTCAAAGCCATAATTGCCAAAAACATCGCCGCGCTCCGTACCGGAGCGGGCATGACACAGATAGATCTGGCAGAAAAACTCAACTACTCGGACAAGGCCGTTTCCAAGTGGGAGCGGGGCGAGAGCATACCCGACGTGCTGGTGCTCAAGCAGATCGCCGATATGTTTCAGGTGACGGTCGACTACCTGCTTGAGGAGGAACACGCGCCCGCAGTCACCTCGTCGCTCAAGGATAAGATCCGCCGTCACAACCGCGGCTTTATCACCGCTATCAGCATCCTGCTTGTGTGGCTGCTGGCTACCTTTATCTTTATGATAGTGGATACTCTGGGTATCGAAAACAGCATTTGGTTCATCTTTATCTATGCCGTGCCCTCCACCTTTGTGGTATGGCTGGTGTTCAACTCAATATGGTTTGACCGCCGCCGCAACTTTATGATAGTCTCGCTGCTTATATGGAGCGTGCTTGCTTCTGCATACCTGACGCTGTTGCCCTTTGAGCTCAACGTGTGGCTGCTTTTTGTGGTGGGCGTCCCCGGTCAGCTGATCATTGTCCTTTGGTCACGCCTCAAGAAAAACCGCACGTAATCCAAAACGTACCCAAAAAACATCCGACCCGCACAGCATTTGCTCTGCGGGTTTTTTATTTTGCCGTGTATCCGGCGCTGTTTTCAAATTGCCGCAGCCTTTCTTCCAGCGCCTGCAGCCGCAGTGTCAGCTCATCGGCGGAGGGGCTCGGAGCACTTGACTGCAGCGCCTGCTCCTGGGTGGCGTTGCTTGACAGTATCTGACCTATCAAAAACAGCATATTACCCAGCGCATTCTGCTCGTCGGCGCTCAGGTTTCCGATCAGAACAAAACCTATGACGGTAGCCAGACCGGTCATAGCCTCGGCGGGCAGATGGAGCAGACTTTTGAGCCACATGTTATCCTCTCCTTTGCTTATGCTTCAAAACCGCCGCGACAGACAAAAAAGTGCGTGATACCGTACTTTTCGCCTTTTCAAAAGTCTGCGGATATGATACAATATACTTTATATTGTATGGGATCGGTGATGGATATGAACGTATCTGCAAGAATAATATATACAGAGGCGCAGGTCAGGGAGATGCCCGTGCTGGCGCTGGCGCATATCGGAGACGGCGTCTATGAACTGCTGGCCCGGATGAAAGCCGTGCGGGAGGGCAGCGCTCAGGTCAACGTGCTGCACAGGCGCACCGTGCTCATGGTCAGCGCCGAGGCTCAGGCAAAAGCCGCAAGACTGATCCGTGACACGCTGAGTGACGAGGAGTTTGCCGTTTTCCGCCGCGGCAGAAACGCCAAGCCCAACCACGCGCCTCCCCACAAGACCGCAGGGGACACCTACCCCATGGCGACCGCGCTGGAGGCTCTGTTCGGCTATCTCTACCTGCTTGGCAGAGACGAGCGGGTCAGTCAGCTGTGGGAACTGTGTGAAAAAAGCTTTGAGGAGCAGGCAAAATGAAAGAGCGTCTTGACAAGATCATATCCTCCCGCTGCCTGCTGACCCGTACCGAGGCGGCAAAGGTCATCCGCCGCGGCAGAGTCAGCATTGACGGTCAGGTGTGTACAAAGCCCGAGACCAAAGCAGATGCCGACGTGCAGTCTGTTACGTTTGACGGTGAGGCAATTCGCAACACCTCATACCTGTATATTATGATGAACAAGCCCGCAGGTGTGCTGTCCGCCACCGAGGATAAAAACTGCGAAACTGTCATAGACCTGCTGCCCGAGGAATACACACGCAGAGGACTGGGTGTTGTGGGCAGACTGGACAAGGATGCTACAGGTCTGCTGCTTCTGACCGACGACGGACAGCTCAATCACCGCCTGACCTCACCCAAAAGCCACGCACCCAAGCTCTATCACGTGGTAGCCGACGGTATGCCCAAGCCTGCCGACGTAGATACCTTTGCTCTGGGGATGGATCTGGGCGATTTTGTCACAAAAAGCGCCCGTCTTACCATCTGCGACGGCTACTCGCTGGTCGAGATAAGCGAGGGCAAGTTTCATCAGGTCAAGCGCATGTTCAACAAGATCGGGCTGAACGTTGTTTCCCTCAAGCGCCTCAAAATCGCATCTCTGAGCCTGCCCCCCGATCTGGCGGAGGGAGAATACAGACTTCTGACCGACAAAGAGGTAGAAAAGCTTTGTGCATTTTGACGGACATGTCAAAAAGTTAACAAAAAAACGGGCAGAAAATTGTTGAAAAAAGAAAAAGTTTGAGTTATTATATACATATTAGACACCCAATATTTATACAAAATGTACAAAGGGAGATTAAAATGGTAGCAAGATTACTTCAGGGTATCCTTTTGGAGCTGAAAGACAAGGTACCGTTTATACTCGGGGTTGTGGACGCGGACGGAAACGTCATTTCCTGCACAGAACTCAAATACATCGGTGAAAAGGTTTCTGCCACCACCGATTTTTTTGCGTCGGGAGCAGAGGACGGACGACTGGACAGCTACACATTCTGCCGTCTCAAAGGCTTTGACAGCAGCGACTATGCCGTTTTTGCCAGCGAGAGCAGCGACGCCGCCGAGACTATATGCAAGGTCACTGCAGTGGCAATAACCAACAGCAAGTCCCTCTATGACGAAAAGCACGACAAGAGCGCATTCGTCAAGCGTATAATACTGGACAACATCCTGCCCGGCGATATCTATATCAAATCCCGCGAGATGAACTTTACCGGTGCTCAGCTGAGAGCCGTATATCTGGTAAGCTTCACCCCCGGCAGAGATATGGAAGTAACCGAGCTTTTGCAGAGTATATTCACCGACAAACAGAACGATTTTGTCATCACCATCAACGAGCGCGAGGTATCGGTGGTCAAGAGCTTTGAGTCTGTTGACAATGACGAGGTCATCAAGATAGGCAAAAAGATCGACAAAGCCCTCAAGTCTCTTATGGAAGGCTGCTACGTAGTAGGTATCGGCTCGGTCACAAGCCAGCTCAAGGATCTTGCACGCTCCTTCAAAGAGGCTCAGATCTCGGTCGAGATCGGCAAAGTGTTTGACGAAGAGGTCACTCTGCTCAACTTTGAGAGCCTGGGTATCGGCAGACTTATCTATCAGCTGCCCACCACCCTGTGCGAAATGTTCCTGTCCGAAGTCTTCAAAAAAGGCAGCATAGAATCTCTGGACGAGGAAACACTGTTTACCATCTACAAGTTCTTTGAAAACAACCTTAACGTTTCGGTCACGGCACGCAAGCTGTTCGTACACAGAAACACCCTTGTCTACCGTCTTGAGAAGATCAAAAAACTCACCGGTCTTGACCTGCGCGAGTTTGACAACGCCATCGTGCTCAAGGTAGCGCTGATGGTCAAGAAGTATCTCAAGTCAAAAGACCGCTATATCTGATATTGAGGACTATTGATGATCAAGTTTCAGAATGTATGCAAAACTTACGAAAACGGCGTGGAAGCCCTCAAAGACGTAAGCTTTACCATAGCTGACGGCGAGTTTGTATTTGTGGTCGGCCCCTCGGGCAGCGGCAAATCCACACTGGTCAAGCTGCTTTGCGCCGAGCTCAAGCCTACAGACGGTGAGGTCACCGTAGGTGAGTACGACATCGGCACGATGCCCCGCAGACACGTGCCCTATCTCAGACGTGAGATCGGCGTGGTTTTTCAGGATTTCCGCCTGATAGCCGACAGGACCGTCTATGAGAATGTGGCATTCGTCATGCGCGCCGTAGGTGCATCCACCCGCAGTATACGCAAGCGCGTACCTTATGTGCTTGAGCTTGTTGGCATCGATCACAAAGCCGACCGTATGCCCGACGAGCTTTCGGGCGGTGAGCAGCAGAGAGTGGCTGTTGCCCGTGCGCTGGTCAACAACCCCGATTTTATTCTTGCCGACGAGCCTACAGGCAACCTTGACCCCATGCGTTCGCTGGAGCTTATGACCCTGCTCAGCGAGATCAATGCCCGCGGCACTACCGTTGTGGTGGTCACCCATGCACATGAGATAGTCAACGCTTTCAAAAAGCGTGTTATCACTCTGGAAGACGGCGTAGTGGTCAGCGACCGCCGCGGCGGCTACTTCGGACCGGGGAGGATAAGACATGAACAAGAATAAAAGCTCTGTTTTCTCCCACCTTATTTACTTCATCAAAGAAGGTTTCAGCGGTGTATTCTTCCACGGCTTTATGAGCGTGGCGGCTATTACCGTTATTGCAGCCTGTCTGCTGGTCACAACCACCTTTTTGCTTGTGGCATATAACATCGATATGCAGATCGAGGATCTGCAGAGCAGCAACGAGATAGTGGTATATATCGACGAGACTCTTACCCGTGAGCAGGCTATGGCGCTCAAGAGCGGCATAACCGCTCTCGACAACGTTGCGGACGCCATATTCGTCACCCGCGAGGAGTTCTTTGAGAACTTTCTGGACAGTCTTGGCGAAGATACCTACGTGCTGGACGAACTGCGTGAGGATAATCCCATGCGCGACAGCTTCAGAGTCGTTATGGAGGACGTTGCACTGCACGCCGAAACACTCAAAGCTCTCACCGAGCTGCAGGGCATAGCCGACTCCAACAGTGACGTTGAACTGTCCGAGCGTCTGGTGCAGCTGCGCAGCGTGGTCAATACCGTCTCGCTGACCTTGCTGGTGCTGCTTGGCACAGTATCCCTGTTCGTCATATCCAACACGGTCAAGCTTGCCCTCCACGCGAGAGCCGAGGAGATCGGCGTCATGAAGATGGTAGGCGCAACCAACAGCTTTATCCGCGCACCCTTTGTTGTAGAGGGTATAATCCTCGGTGTGGCAGCATCGGTATTCGTATTTGCCGCACAGTGGCTGGTATACAATTATCTTGGTGCACAGCTTTCTCAGGGTCTGCCCATACTTACCATGGTGCCCTTTGAGGAGTTCAGATACCGTCTTGCGATCATTCTCTTTGCCGCAGGCGTGGTTTTGGGAATGAGCGGCAGCGTTCTTACAATAAAACGATACATGAAGGTGTAAAATATTATGGCAAACAACAAAAAGAACAGAACACAGAAAATGGCAGCAGCTATGGCTGTTATCCTGGCAGTCCTTATGCTGGGCTCTGTTGTGGTAGGTATATTCCTTTATTGATAACGTACAGATTTTGGACGTTTTTCGGCAGACAGAAGGAGAAATATAATGTCTGAAAACGGAAAGAATAAAATAGTCAGGCGCGTACTGTCGGCGCTTATATGCGTTGCGATGGTGGCGGTGGCGGTGATTGCCATGTTTGACGGAAGTCAGGCTCAGGCAATATCTCAGAAAGAAGTCGACAAGCTCAAAAATCAGCTGTCCAGCATCACCGCCCAGCGCAAGGAGCTTGAGCAGGAGCTTGCATCCCTCGACAAGCAGCAGGCGAGCATGACCCAGCAGATCGACGTGCTGGACAAGAAGATCGCCGCCGCAAGCGAGGAGATCGATCTTCAGCTTGCGCTTATCGACACGCTGGCCAAGCTTATTGAGACCAAAGAAGCCGAGCTGCTGCAGAGCGAGCAGGAGGTCGATGAGCAGTACGAGCTTATTCGTATGCGCGTCAGATTTATGGCAGAGCGGGGCAACAAGAGCTATCTCAGCATTTTGCTTTCGGCAGGCAGCTTTTCGGATTTTCTGACCCGATTCGAGGTCATAAAAGCTATCGTCAATCACGACAACAGCGTATTTGATGCCTTCCGCGCCGCCTGCAAAGAGGTGGCCGACCAGAAAGCCTCTTTGGAGCAGACCTATGACGAGGCCGAAGCTCAGGAAAAGAAGCTTGAGGACAACAAAAAAACGCTGGAAGCCGAAATGGCTCAGCGCGAGAGCACCATGGCAGACCTGGTCGCTCAGGAAGCTCAGGCAAAAAAAGAGTACAACTCCATCGCGGCAGAAGAGGACAGACTTATTGCCGACGTCCGCGACGCGGTCAACGAGCTTGCCAAGCAGGAAAGCAGCGTCTACGTAGGCGGCAAGTTCCAGTGGCCTCTGCCCGCAGTCAACAATATCGTTACCTGCGTTTACGGTATGCGTACCCATCCCATTACCGGCGTATACAAGCTGCATACCGGTGTTGACCTGAGAGCAACCTCGGGCACACCCATATATGCCGCCAACTCGGGCAAAGTCATCACCTCCACCTA
>JAFYMQ010000204.1 GCA_017556565.1 Clostridia bacterium
ACGAAACTGTCGCACTTGTCAAAAAACACGCCAATCCCCGCGCCGGCGCATTTGCCAACGCAATTTTGCGCAAGATTGTTGCTGATAAAGACAATTTGCCCAAGATCAATATCAGCGATCCCGATGAGCGACTGGCAACAAAATACAGCCATCCATTATGGCTTGTACGCAAGCTTACCAAACAGTACGGCAGGGATGCAGCCGAGCAGATCCTTGCGGCAAATAACAAAGAAGCTCCTGTATATATAAGAGTCAATACAATCAAAACTGACACCCGGACATTGATTGCCGACCTTTCCCGAGAGGGAATATCGGCAAGCCCTGTTGACGGTGTGCCTGATGCTCTTTTGTGCGTTTGCGAGCGGCCATTGCATCTTACCGATGGGTTCAAAAATGGTCTGTTTTATATTCAGGATCTTGCATCACAGCTGGCGATCACATTGCTTGACCCCAAGCCTGAACACAAGCTTATTGATATGTGTTCGGCACCGGGCGGCAAGAGTATTGCCGCAGCACAACTGATGCAAAATAAAGGCTTAATATGCGCATTTGACGTGCACGAGCACAAGATCAACATCATCAGGCAAAACGCCGAAAAATATGGTATAAATATAATAAATGCTCAGGTCGGTGACTCAACAGTACCCATTCCCATGCTTGAACAAAGTGCCGACAGAATTATATGCGACGTGCCTTGCTCAGGTCTTGGAATAATCCGCAAAAAGCCCGATATTCGATTCAAGGCAGAAGACAGCATAAGTTCACTTCCCGATATACAGTACGAAATACTCAAAAATGCCGCATCCTATGTAAAACCCGGTGGAAGACTGCTGTATTCTACGTGCACCGTAATACGCGAAGAAAACCAGGATATAATAAGCAGGTTTTTAGACTCTCACACTGATTTCAAGCTTGCAGAGTTCAGTTCACCCATAACAGCTAAGACTCCCGGTTATATTACTCTGCGGCCTGATATACATAACTGCGACGGATTCTTTATCGCTATAATGGATAGGAAAATATAATGAATAACAAACTCTGTATCAGTTCAATGACTCCAAGTCAGCTTTCTGAATATATGGCGTTTTTAGGGCAGCCTGCTTTCAGGGCAGGGCAGATATTCAAGTGGTTGTCTCTTGGTGTTGACAGTTTTGACCAAATGACAAATCTGTCAAAAGACCTCAGGCAAAAACTTGACGATGCCTGCTATATAGAAATGCCCCAGCTGCTGCGCAAGCAGGTGTCGGCAAAAGACGGTACAATAAAATATCTTTTTGGCCTCAGAGACGGCAACAGCATTGAATCTGTGCTTATGGAGTACAAGCATGGCACCAGTATCTGTATCTCTACCCAGGCAGGATGCAAAATGGGCTGTATCTTCTGTGCATCCTTTGATCCTGCCCGCTCACGTAATCTGTCTGCCGGTGAGATAATAGGGCAGATACTCATGGCGCAAAAAGACAGCGGCAGAACAGTATCCAATATAGTGCTTATGGGCACAGGCGAGCCGCTGGATAACTATGATAATGTAATGGATTTTCTTGATATCGTTTCAGCGCCCGGCGGACTTAATATCGGTATGCGTCATATATCTCTGTCTACCTGCGGTCTGGTACCCAAGATTGACGAGCTGTCTGACAAAAAGCTGCAGCTTACTTTGTCTGTTTCGCTGCATGCACCCAATAATCAGACCCGCGACAAGATCATGCCGGTCAATCACAGATATCCATTGGAGCAGCTTATTCCTGCATGCAAGAGATATTTCAACAAAACCCACAGACGCATCTCATTTGAGTATGCGATGATAAAAGACGTAAACGACAGCACAAAGGATGCGTATCAGCTTGCAACTCTGCTCAGCGGATTTTTGTGCCACGTCAATCTTATACCACTTAACAAGCTTCCCGGCAGTCCGCTTATTCCTTCTACACCTGCTAATATTCGTAAGTTTCAGGAAATACTAAACTCAAAGGGTATCAATACCACCGTACGCAGAAGTCTGGGCGGAGATATTGATGCTGCCTGCGGACAATTAAGAAGAGGAAAATCCTCACTCTGAAAAGAGGTGTATTATGAAATACTTCGGTTTATCAGACAAAGGCAAAGTCAGAAAAAGCAATCAGGACAGATTTTTAATAACAAGCAGCAAGGATGATTTCATACTGCTTGCCGCAGTATGCGACGGAATGGGCGGCGCAAGCGGCGGAGAGACAGCCAGCAGCATTGCATCAAGCACGGCTCAGTCTGCTTTTTTGGATTTTTGTGACAATGATGGCAAGAATTACGGAACTTTTTTGACCGATGCGGTGTCTAAAGCAAACAGAAGTATTTTTAATATGGCTGTGCAGAATCCCTCGCTGGAGGGCATGGGTACAACTTTTGTAGGACTTGTTGCATGTAATAACACGGTTACCGTTGCCAATGTAGGCGACAGCAGAGCCTATTACATCTGCGAGGATGAAATCAGGCAAATCACCACAGATCACTCGCTTGTTAATGAGCTGATGCAGCAGGGAAAACTGTCACCAATGGATATTATTTCTCATCCCGCCAAGAACGTTATCACCAGGGCGTTGGGTGTAGAGGCTGCGGTGCAATGCGATACATATACACAAGATGTAAAGAACGGTGATTATATTCTGTTATGCAGCGACGGTCTGACAGAGACTGTTACCGATCCTGAGATACATTTTGAGGTATGCAACTCAGACAGTATAGAAGATGCCTGCAGATCTCTTGCAGCCATAGCAAACGCGCGCGGTGGATGTGATAACATTACGATTGTTATCTGCGCATTTTAAGGAGCATCAATTATGGATAAGTATATTGGAAAAGTCCTTGACGGACGTTATGAAATATTAGAGGTACTCGGTGTAGGCGGTATGTCTGTTGTCTACAAGGCACATTGCAACCGTCTCAACCGTTTTGTTGCCATAAAAATACTCAAAGAAGAGTATTTTGCCGATAAGTCTCTGCGCAAACAGTTCCATGATGAGTCTCAGTCTGTTGCTATACTGTCTCATCCCAATATAGTCTCGGTGTATGACGTATCACATTTTGAGGATACCGAATATATCGTTATGGAGCTTATCGACGGCATTACCCTCAAAGAGTATTTGCAGCGCAGAAGCCCTTTGCCCTGGAAAGAAGTAACATTCTTTGCACTCCAGATAGCAAAAGCGCTGGAGCACGCTCACAGCCGCAATATTATCCACCGTGACATCAAGCCTCAGAATATGATGCTGCTCCGTGACGGTACACTCAAAGTTACAGATTTCGGTATTGCAAAGAATATGGTTTCGCAGGGTACAATCGGGCTTGGCGAGGCTATAGGCTCTGTACATTACGTATCTCCCGAGCAGGCAAAAGGCAGTCTTATAGACGCAAGATCCGATCTGTATTCCTTTGGTATCGTTATGTACGAGATGCTGACCGGCAGACTGCCCTTTGAGGGTGATAATCCCGTGTCTGTGGCTATACAGCATATCAACTCAATGGCACTTCCGCCCTCTGATTTTGTAGACAATATCCCCACAACCCTTGAGACGATCACAATGAAGGCCATGAACCCCTCGCTGGCAAGAAGATACACATCAGCAGGGGAGATAATCCACGATCTGGAGTGCTTCAGGAGCGATCCGCACTTTACTTTGCCTCTGGATATTTCCCAGACTCACGGTGCTGCTGCAGCTGATGACAATACCGATAAAGATTCCGATAAATCGGATGGGGCAGCAGATGATACTTCACAAACAGACGAATCTGTAGAAATTGTTATAAAAAATGAAAAGTCCGCTGCCGCAAAAGAAAAAGACGCGAAGAAATCCTCGGCAAAGGGCAAAAAAGCCAAGTACGTTTCCAAAGGAGATGCCCGCAGGAAAGTGAATAACAAGACACAGGCAACCAAGAACAGAAAAAAATCTGCCAAGCGTCCCAAATACAATTGGAACAGCTTTGTAGGTACTATAATATTCATGCTCATCGCTATTCTTATATTTGTCGGCGGTGCAATGCTCTTTATTTTGAAGGTCATTGATCCCTTTGGCTCGCCTAATAACTCCAAGATATCTGTGCCCAAGCTGGTTGGTTTGTATTACGATGAAGTAGTCAACTCGCTGGAGTATTATGAGTATAATATCGTAGCAGGCGAATATCTCTACAGCGAAGAGTACGCAGAGGGACAGATTATCAGCCAGACTCCCGAAGCCAACCGCTCCGTATCCAGCAAGCAGGAGATAGTTGTTGATATCAGTCGCGGCGGAAGATCCTTCAGCCTTGACGATTACTCCGGCAAAGAGCATCATGACGTTGAGATCGAGTTGAGACACAAGGGCGTTACAACCGTTCTTGAGGGCATATTTAACGATCAGTATCCCGCAGGTCAGGTTGTATATACAAGCCCTGTTGCAGGCTCTACGGTATTGCAGAACGATACAGTTACAGTCTACTACAGTCTTGGCTCGGCTGCCGATCAGACTACCGTACCCAATATTGTTGGTATTGGCGAGTATGAGGCTCTTGAAGCACTTGACACAGCAGGCCTGATTGCAGGTACACCTTTGTATATGCCCGACGAGGCGCCCAAGGGTCAGATAATATATCAGACTATCGCGCCCGAATCTAAGGTTGCACGCGGCACGATCATAATCTATCACGTAAGCACCGGCCCTAATGGCGGCAATCAGCCTACAGATAAGGGCTACGGCGTAAGCACCGATCCTTATCCCGATGATCCCATCAAGCGTAAGATCAGTTACACTGTTGTATTTATAGAAGCAGACGCTGAAATAAACGTTACCGTAAAGGTTAACAGCTACGTCGAGTATGAGGGTATTCACTATTATTCCGAAGGCCATATAGTCGTACCCCTGACCGCATACGAAGGCTACAATAACGTCACTGTAATCCAGAACGGCAAAACAGTAAGTCAGGAAAGTGTAAACTTCAAATGATGATCAATAACGAAACCGGTATCATAATAAAAGGCGTTGGAGGCAGATACACCGTATCTGCCTCCGGGAATATGCTCAATTGCTCTCTTGACGGAAAATTACGTATAGGCAAGGTTATTCCTGTGCCGGGCGACAGGGTAGAGGTCCTCAAATCTCACGGCAGCTGGCATATATCGAAGGTGCTGGAGCGCAAAAACGTTCTTATCCGTCCCGCTGTCGCCAATATAGATCAGTTATTTGTTGTTGCATCCAACTCGCCACCCAAGACCGACACATATCTCATAGACAAAATGTCCGTTATCGCATCTATCAAGAATATTGATATGATATTGCTGCTTAATAAGTCAGATCTTGACAGAAGTGATGATTTGTATAAGATTTACAGCAGGGCAGGGTTCAACGTCATAAGAGTAAGCGCCGTAACCGGAGAGGGTATTGATGATATCAAATCCCTGCTCTGCGGCAAAATATCGGCTTTTACCGGTAATTCAGGTATTGGAAAGTCGAGTATATTAAACCTGATAGACCCTGCATTCAAAATAACTGTAGGAGATATAAGCCGCAAGATCGAGCGCGGCAAGCATACCACCCGACACGTTGAGTTTTTGCCGATAGGTGACAACAGTTATGTTGCCGATACTCCGGGATTTTCTTCTTTTGAGATAACCCAGATGGACAAGCTTGACAAGTTTGAGCTTCAGGATCATTTTCCCGAGCTGCGCGAGATGACAGGTAACTGCCGTTTTTCTGACTGTGTACATATCAATGAACCCGATTGTCCCGTAAAAGAGTATATGGAACAGGATAGCTGCAGACTCTCGCGCTATCTTAGCTACAAAAAAATCTATCAGGAGCTTAGCGAAGTCAGTGAATATTAAAAAAAGACCGCCTGATGGCGGTCTTTTTCTATTTGCTTATTTCTGTATGTTGTTGATAGTTACCTTATCAAGGTTGGTTGTGGGGGTTGCGCCGCTCTTTGCAGCATTGATCCAGGTAGAAAGATCGCTGCTTGCGCTGTCATAAGCATTGGGGTTAACAAAAGATACAAAGTACATGATATGATAGCCGTACTCGGTCTTGACGATACCGGTATCACCGTGTACGCGTCTTCCATCCATACACCAGTCATTGAATGTAGTTGTCATATAGCCATCATAGACATCTTCATACAGACCGCCGTACATTGCAGAACCGGTGTCTGCAGAGTGCTCATATGCCAGCGCTCCAAAGCTGTCCTCGGTTGCATCGCCGTCGAGCCATTCCTGATAAAGCTTGTTGGCCTCGTCCTCAGCTTCTTTCCAGTCAGCATCGCTGGAAGTATCGGTGGGAGCTATCAGAATATGTCTTACAGAGTAGTTATAGGTTTCAAGACCCTCAAGATCATCCATATAATCGTAGTACTTTTCATTGAAGAAATCCATCTTGTACATATAAGCATAGGTGGTTTCTTCATAATGCTCGACATATGTTGCAGCGGTGCTGAAATCACCGTACAAAGTCTTGATAAATGCATCGGCAGTACTGTATCCGGAAGATATAGCAGATTCGGTCATGATCTGCATGATGGAGTCAATCTCTGCCAGAACGTCATCGGAGAGGGTAAAGTTGTCCTTTTTGGCCTTCTGGGTAAGAGCAACAGTGTTTGCCCACTCATTGATAGCGCATTCCACGAGAAAATCCTGCATAGTTTCGCCTTCGTTGAGAACATATGCGATAACAGCCTCAAGCTGATCACCGTACATGGAATAGAAGGTCTCGTAGACGTCATAGTAGTAGTAGTTGAGCTTTGTATTAGTCAGCTTTTCGCCCATAAACTCAGCAACAACATCATCGGGCTTGTTCTTTTTGCCCACATCGGAGCTGGAGAAAACATCGGTAAAGAAGCCTTTAACCTTGTCAGAAACTCCGTCAACGGTAAGAAGTATGCAAATACCGATTGCCAGTACAAGAAGAACAGAAAGAAGAACGGTGATAAGAACCATGGGAGACTTTTTCTTCTTGGGCTTGGCATCTACATCCTCATTGGCATCGGGGGAAATAAAAGCCTTGTTTTCGACAGTGCCTTCGGATTCCTCACCGATAATAGCACCGCATACGGGACAATCTTTAAGATCATCGCTTAAAAAAGCGCCGCAATTTTTACAAACCAAACCTAATCAACTCCTAAACAATTTGAAATAATAATAACACAAATAAATAATAAAATCAATTTTTAATATAAATATTTACATTATGTTCTTAATAAAGTAAAACCGCAATAGGGCAGCATATTATTACACACTAAAAAATTTATTGTTAATTATACAAAATGGATATTTTGTATAATTCGGGGTAGGTATTTCAGAGGAAAAAGCCTATAAATAAGGTTTTGGCGCTGAGAAATCAATTTATAGCCCCTGAACACTTATTTATACATTATGCTTGCTTAACCTTAATTTTAGTTTATTTAATCGCGATTTTTGCTTTCTATTTCCCAAAGCTTTTTCTTTACATCAATTCCACCCGAGTATCCGCCAAGTGTTCCGTCAGATGATATAACTCTGTGGCACGGAATAATTATCGGAAGCGGATTATTTTTGTTTGCCTTGGCTACAGCTCTGAATGCATTTTCGTTACCGCATCTGCTTGCAAGTTCTTTGTAGCTGATTGTTTGTCCGTATTCTATATTGCATAACTGTGTCCAGACAGTTTGCTCAAACTCGGTTGCATCACAAGCAACCTGCAGGCTGAAATCTTTGCGCTGACCGTTAAAATACTGGTCAAGCTGGATCATTGCATCCATAGCAGAATAGCATGCGCCCGGAGTTATTTCAAAAGGATCGTTTTCATCATTGCCAAACGTGATTTTTATGATATAATCATCTTGAGCATATATATTGACCTGACCTACCGGAGTATCTTCCATAACAGTCTTGTAATATGCCATTCTTATCTCTCCTTTTATTGAGGTGTTAAAATTGAATTATACAAAATATTGCCCAACAGTAATTCGTGAATACTTGGTTTATATGGAAACTATATTGGGCAGATCAAGCAAAACGGTAAACGAATATTATCTTGATCTGCGTACATTTTTCAGGTTTATCTTGGTTTCCCGCAACCTGGTTGACAAGAATATACCATTTGACGAGATATCAATTGATAATGTAGATCTTAAGCTTGCATCAAGTATCACAAGGTCAGAAATATTGGATTTTCTTGTTTTTGCCGCAAACGAACGTCCCAAACATCACAAAAGTCTTGAGACATCCTACGGAAACTCTGCAAAAACCCGTGCAAGAAAAATCTCTGCCCTGCGCGGTTTTTACAAATACTACTGTGACAAAGTGCAGCTTATCGCAGATAATCCGACCAAGAGTCTGGATATCCCCCGCGGTCAAAAGCAGCTGCCAAAGTTTTTGACACTGGACGAGTCATTGCAGCTGCTTAACTCAATTGACGGCAGATACAAAGAGCGTGATTACTGTATTATAATGCTGTTTTTGACCTGCGGATTGCGTGTATCGGAGCTTGTGGGCATCAATCTCAGCGATATATCGGAGGATCGTCTCCGCGTACTCGGCAAAGGCAACAAAGAACGCATGGTATACCTCAGCGACGTTTGCCTCGATGCTATTGAAAAATACATGGCTGTAAGAGTGCCACCCAAAGTCGGACACAAAAATGCCCTGTTTATAAGCCGTTTGGGTCAGCGTATTGATGAACAGACCGTCAAGCATCTTGTCAAGACTCACCTGACAAATGCAGGCCTGTCCAACAAGAAACTGTCCGTTCACAAGCTCAGACATACCGCCGCAACACTGATGTATCAGAACGGTGTTGATGTAAGAACACTCAAGGAAGTGTTAGGTCACCAGAATCTTGATACGACCATGATATACACACATGTTGTCGACCAGAACCTCAAGGATGCTGCCGCACTCAATCCTATCAGCCATATCAAATCCGATAATAACGACTGATACCAAATAATATCAAAAATGCCGGATGGGTCTTCCCCATCCGGCATTTTATGATTTTATTACTCGTTTTCGGTTGCTTCTGCGGGAGCTTCGGTCTCTGTCAGAGCACGGATGCTCAGGGAGATCTTCTTCTTCTCCTCGTCGATAGCGACGATCTTAGCGTCAACAACGTCACCGATGGTCAGAGCATCTTCAGCCTTCTCGATTCTGCGGTTAGCAATCTGAGAAATGTGGATAAGGCCGTCAACGTTCTCCATAACCTCAGCAAAAGCGCCGAAGGGCATGAACTTAACGATCTTAACGGATGCTACATCGCCAACATTGTACTTGTCGGTGAACAGCTTCCAGGGATCCTCTTCGCTCTTTCTGTAGCCGAGGGAGATCTTCTTCTTCTCAGCATCCAGACCGATTACGAATACCTCAACGGTCTGGCCGATAGCCAGAACGTCAGAAGGATGACGAACTCTGTTCCAGGACAGCTCGGAGATGTGAACCATACCGTCAACACCGCCGATATCAACAAATGCGCCGTAGCTGGTGAAAGACTTAACAACGCCCTCGTACTTGTTGCCGATAGCGATGGTCTCCCAGATCTTAGCCTGAGCCTCACGGCGAGCCTCGTTGCGCAGCTCCTTGATGGTACCGACTACACGGCGACTTGCACGGTTAACCTCGGTGATGCGAACCTTGTGGATAGTCTTCATCATAGCGTCGAAGGAAGCATCCTTGGGCAGGCCGGTCTGGCTTGCGGGGATGAATACTCTGATGCCCAGAACGTTAGCGACTACGCCGCCCTTGTTCTGATCAACGATAACGCCATCCAGGGGCTCTTTGCTCTCAACAGCACCCTCAAGCTTCTCCCAATTCTTAACAGCATCAAGGCGACGCTTGGAAAGAGTAACAACGCCATCAACGTCATTTACGCGGACAACTGTAGCTTCGATCTGATCGCCGACCTTAATGCTCTCTTCGAGCTTGAAGGTGGGGTCGTCGGACAGCTCAGCAAGAGGAATATATCCAGCCTGCTTAACGCCAAGGTCAACAGTGATATCGGTATTGTTGATCTGGGTAACGATGCCGCTTACCTTTTCTCCTGTATGTAAAGTTTTGAAAGACTGCTCCAGAAGTTCCTCGAAGCTCTCAGCTGCGATGTTTTCAATTTTCTCTGTCATTTTCTTGCATACCTCCTGTATTATTTTGTCGGGAGTCGATGCGCCTGCCGTAACAAAAACGTTCTCTGCTGTGTCAAACTTGCTGACGTCGATCTCATCCGCAGACTCCACAAAGAAAGTCTTGGGACAAGCCGATGAACATATGACAAACAGATTGTTGGTATTACTGCTGCCTCTATCTCCGACAACTACTGTTGCATCTGCTTTTGAGGCACAGAGCGCTGCCTCATCCTGACGCAATTCAGTTGCAACACATATTGTATCAAAAATGCGTATAGATTTACAAGTGTTTTTGACGAAATTTTTGAAAAATTCATACTCTTTTTTTTCAAAAGTTGTCTGGGCTACAATGGACAGTTGCTCATCGCCCCAAACTTCGCATAATTTCGACAATTCTTCTCGATTTTGTACTATAACGCAATCTTTGCATCTTGATGCTATCCCTATAACTTCGGGATGTTCCCGCTTACCTGCGATTATAATTTTTTGCCCGGCAAGGCTTTCTTCCTCGACTATGCGATGGATCTTTTTTACAAACGGGCAGGTAGCGTCAACGATATTGCAGCCCTTGCTGCGGAGTATTTCTATTTCTTCCTGTGTAACACCGTGAGCGCGGAGCAGAATGTTGCTTCCGTCGGGGGCATCGTTGGCCGCAGATATGGCAAAAACGCCCTTTTCCTCCAGATCCTTGACAACATTCTTGTTGTGTATGATGTGACCGAGAGTATAAATACGCCCAAACTCCGCTGCGTTATCCTCGGCCGCTTTTACAGCCAGTCTTACGCCAAAGCAATACCCTGCATTTTCTGCCAGTTTTACGTTCATTCTTGTGTCTTGCTCCTGATTATATCAATAACTCTGTTTAATGTCTCTTCGGCGTTTATTTCGGAGTTATCGAGTATCACGGCATCATCGGCAGCTTTGAGCGGTGCGGTTGCACGGGTGCTGTCATTTGTGTCTCTTGTTATGATAGCGGCAAGAACGTCTTCATAAACAACGCTCTCCCCTTTTTCGATAAGTTCTTTGTATCTGCGGCGTGCTCTGACCTCAGCAGATGCGGTCATGAATATCTTTACCTCTGCATCGGGCAGCACAACCGTGCCTATGTCTCTGCCGTCCATTATTACGCTGGTTTCTTTTGCCATATCGCGCTGCAGGGACAGCAAAAATGCTCTTACCTCAGGAATAGCCGAAACGTCACTTGCATAACGTGAAATAGTCTCGGTACGGATCAGACCGGAAACATCCTCTCCGTTGAGGAAAATATGCTGCGCTCCGTCAATATAAGCAAGCTTGACAGATATATCTGGGAGCATGGAGATAATCTTTTCTTTATCCCTCGACTCGACGCCGTTGCGGTAAACATAAAGACCGACTGTGCGGTATATAGCGCCGGTGTCTACATAGATGATATTGAGAGATTTTGCCAGAGCTTTTGCAATTGAGCTTTTGCCCGCTCCGGAGGGGCCGTCGATTGCGATAGCGATTTTTTTCATATTATACTTCCTTTCCGGATGCGTATGTGCCGGCACAATAACCGGTTGACCAGGCTATCTGAAGATTAAATCCGCCTGTATACGCATCAACGTCAATTACCTCTCCGCAGAAATAGAGTCCCTGAATTATCTTGGATTCCATTGTGCGGGGGTTGATTTCTTTTACCGAAATGCCGCCTGAGGTGACAACAGCCTCATCCAGTGAGCCAAAAGCGGTTACCTCAAGCTTAAAGCTTTTTATCAGAGTGCAAAGCTTGCTTCTCTCCTCAACAGTAATTGAGTTTACCTTTTTGTCTGCGGGAATGCCGCTTTTTTCGATAATAACCGGAATAAGCTTTGAGGGCAGCAGCTTACCCAGAGAATTGGCAAAATCGCGATTTTTGACCTCTGCAAAATCACTGAGTATACGCTTGTCCAATACATCAAGAGACAAAGCAGGCTTAAGATCGATAGATATCTCATACGGGAAGGTATTCTTCCTGCCCAAATGAGCGGATGCACTGAGCACCATAGGCCCGGATACTCCGTTGGATGTAAACACCATTTCACCAAAATCGGTGTAGATAGTCTTGCCGTTTGCCGCAACAGACAGTCCCACATTCTTAAGCGCCAGTCCCTCGAGGCGTTTTGGTATATTGCCTTTTACGATAAGCGGCACGAGAGACGGCGACAACTCTGTCACAGTATGGCCAAGAGCTCTTGCGATCCTGTATCCGTCACCTGTAGAGCCTGTCCTGGGATAGGACATTCCGCCGGTCGCAATAATAACACTGTCAGCATCATAAAATGCGCCGTTTTCGCCGCAGACACCGCATACCGCACCGTTATCATCCTTGACGGCCGAAATCCGCTCTTTGACGATCCTGACGCCCATATGATGCATCATATTCCTGAGTGCGCCGGAGACTTCTTTTGCGCTGTCGGATACGGGAAATACCCTGTTGCCGCGCTCGGTCTTGAGTTTGACTCCGCAATCCTCAAAAAAGCTCATTACCGCCTGAGAATCAAAGGCAGAAAAGGCACTGTAAAGGAATCTGCCATTCTTGACAGTATTGGCAATAAGCGTATTTAGATCACAGTTGTTGGTGACATTGCATCTGCCCTTGCCGGTTATATTAAGTTTTACACCGCAAATACTGCCGCGCTCAAAGAGTGTTACCTGAGCACCGTTTTTTGCCGCAATGCAGGCCGCCATCATTCCCGATGCGCCACCGCCCACTACAGCAACTTTGAGCATATTGTTCACCTTCTGTTTTTGTAGGTTTCGCTTACGCTGTTAAGTTTATTTTTGAATCTGTCGTCGGATCGTGCAAGTATGCTGATAATAGCACCGCACAGTGAAATAACGGGAGCCAGCGTGCCGTTGATACCGTAGTCACCGCACTCGGAAACAAGGCTCACATCGGACAAAACAGCGACCTGCGAATCTTTGCTCTCGCTGATGGAAACAATGCCAGCATCTCTGGATTTTGCAAACTCCAGCATATCAAGTGTAGCATCTGTATGTACGGGAAAACTGATGCATATAAGCAGGTCGCCGTTCTCAATCTGTGCAACAGAGGACAGCGGGTCTATTCCCAGCTGGTTTATGCAGGATATATTGGGAAGCATATTTCTCAGATAATGAGACAGATACACGGCTGCCGCGGATGCTGCACCCTGACCGTATACATAGACTCTGGACGAGAGCATAATACGTGTAGCGATATTCTTGAGCGCATCGCTGCTTGTGCCTGCGTTTTTCTTGATGTTTCTGGCATCACAGAGAGCTATCTCGGATACAACGTCTGCATCGGTAGGCTGCTCAGAAAGCAGCTCAAAACGCTCAAGTGTGGTCAAGCGGTACTTGAGCTCGGTCTGAAGCGCCTCCTGAAACTCGGCATAACCGTTGTAACCCATAGCATTGGAAAACCTGATAACGGTAGACTGGCTTACTCCCGTAAAAGCTGCAAGCTCAAACGAACTCATAAAGGCCGCTTTGTCGCAATGCTCAGAGATAAAGGTTGCCAAAAGCTTCTGCCCTCTGGTAAAATCATTCATTTTTTCTGCAATGGCTTCATTGATACGCTTCATACCCACACCGCCTTTTTATTATTGTTGTATTTATACAGTTTTCAGATATTCTATCTCAGCCTCGGTAAGATGACGCCAGGTTCCGACAGGAAGATTGCCAAGCATAATATCACCGACGGATACGCGCTTGAGCGAGTTGACAGTATAGCCACAGGCAACGCACATACGCCTGATCTGACGGTTTTTTCCCTCGCGGATAGATATTGTCAGTATATACTTGTCCTCGGCTATTTTCTCGACTATACGACATTTTGCAGGCAAAAGCTTGATACCGTCTATTTCAATAGGCTTGGAAAGTGCAACTTCGGGCGAGATATGATCTTTGCCGTTATCGCATGTTATCTTGACCAGATATTTCTTGTATACCTCGTGCTTGGGATGGGTCAGTCTGTATGCCAGATCGCCGTCATTGGTCATAATCAGCATGCCCTCGGAGTGCATATCAAGCCGTCCCACAGGATAAACACGAACACCCAGATCGGCAACAAGCTCATTTACGCACTTTCTGCCTGCCTCATCTGCAAGGGTCGTAACGTAGCCTCTGGGTTTGTTGAGCATTATGTATGCATATTCAGACTTTTTTGCAATTTTATTGCCGTCAACGGTTATCTCATCGGTTTCTATATCTGCGGATTCACCTACAGATACTGTAATGCCGTTCACCTTTACTCTTCCTTGTTCCATAAGCTTTTCTGCTGCTCTTCTCGAGCAGACACCGGCTTCGGAAAGTATCTTTTGTATTCTCTCTTTCAAACTCTCACCTCAAGGTAAAAAAGTCCTTTATTCTATCCCAAAACGTAGGTTTAACACTGCATTCTTCTATATCTTCGCTATAATATACAGCTTTTTGACATATAACTGTGCCGTCAAGAGTAACTGTTATATCCCCGTATTTATCTCCCGCGTTGTGCCCGCCATAGACTATACGATCGCCTTTGAGCGATACATCAATACGATCGATCTCAGCAGCTGTCAGGCAATACTTTATATCCTCTGCAATGTGCAACTTAACCTGACCGCCTGATGCAATATTGGCATAACCTACCGTGCCGGCTTTTATAATATCCCGAACGCGCATATCATAAAAACCCATGTCGTACAACTTTTCGTGATCGTTCCAATCATCGGGCGCATTCAATGTTACGGCTATCAGCATCCTGCCGTTGCGCTCTACTGCCGATACAAGGCATCTTCCCGCCTCGTCGGTATATCCGGTTTTTACTCCGCAGGCGCCGGGTATAGTGAACAGAAGCTTATTGTGATTACTCATAAACCGCCCCGCCGCTTCTGTCTGCTTTGTTGCGCACACCGCAGCTATTGTATCGTTCCTTAGTGCATACCCTGCAAGCATTGCCAGATCTTTTGCCGTAGAATAGTGGTCGTCCTCGTCAAGTCCTGACGGATTTGAAAACCGCGTATCGCTCAGTCCAAGCTCAAGGGCTTTGTTATTCATCAGCTCGACAAAATCGGCACTTTTGCCCGAATATATGCAGGATAATGCCTGCGCTGCGTCATTTCCGCTCATCAGCATAAGACCGTAGAGCAGTTCTTTTACAGTCACAGACTCCCCTGCGGCAAGATACATGGATGAGCCTTCTGCTCCGCACCATTCAGGCAAAATCTGAACGGTTTGATTGATATCATAGTTTTCTGCGGCAACTACCGCTGTCATGATTTTTGTAGTGCTGGCTATCAGACTGCGCTCGTCTGCATTCTTTTCATATACAACATTGCCTGTTGTGCAATCAAAAAGTATTGCCGATTTGGCAGACAGGTCAAGCGCATGACTATTGATGCAAGCCAGCAGAATACATCCAATGATACAAACAATTTTCCTCAATATTATCATCTCCCATATGAAATTATATGGGAGACAGACATATCAATATACCGCTTCGTCTTCCGAAGTTTCTTTGTTCTTGCGATTTTTAATAAACTCGGTTACCTTGTCGGCAGCCTCGGGAATCATATCGATTATCTTATCGACAGCAGAGTTCACGGGAGGCTGAACATATATCATGCGTGTATTGCCGTCTTTGATGACGATAAAGGCAATAGGTGTGATATTTACGCCTGCGCCCGCACCTGCGCCAAAACGCATATTTGTACCGTCTGTGCCGCCTGATGCAAAACCGAAGCTTACCTTGGATACAGGGATAAGTGTAGTGCCGTCGGGAGTGGTTATAGGATCACCGACTACTGTATTGACGTCGATCATATTTTTGATCTTTTCCATTGTGATGCCCATGGATTCATTTACTCCGCTCATTGGTTGCTCCGCCTTTCTTATTCTTATTATTGATAACAGGAAGTACCGCAATCAAAGCTTTCAGCGCAATGATTACGAGCTTAAGAGTCATTGCTTTGATTATGATATCGGCATTTGCCGTGGTTTTTGAGTCATACTGTAAATCTACAGAGATGTCCGTATGCTTTTTATCCAGACTGTTTTCTATGATTGGATAGGTTGCCGATGCCAGCGCACATACCCTGCCGTAATTTATCGCAGCGGTTGCCGCATCCTCACCGGAAACTACAACAGCCAGCTTAAAACGTCTGATTTTTATGCTCTTGAGTAATCTTTCTACGGCTTTTATGCCGATTTGGATGATTGCGATAATATCATCAAGGGATATTTTGCTTTTGCTTTTCTTATCGGGCTTTTTACTTTTGCCGTCGGGTTTGATTTTCTTCTTCTTTTTCTTGTTTTTTTTACCCTCTAACGGTATAGTGATTCCCGCATATGACAGCCGTAATTCAAAAGTATCGGAGTATTTGATATGAGCTACGACCGGCATCAGCAGAACAGTGACCACAATGATCAGCAACGCAACTGCTACGATCGCAAGAACTACCATTATATCTCCTCCGAAACAAGTTCCTGTATGGTCAGCTGCTCAGATTCGTTTTCCAGCATATGGGTCAGCTGAGGAAGCATATCAAGAGAGGATATACCAAAGCTGCGCAGGAAGTTTTCGGTTGTTCTGTACAGAATAGGTCTGCCGGGAACGTCAAGTCTGCCGCAAGGCTCAATAAGCATCTTGTCAATAAGACTGCCAACAGTATAGTCACTGTCAACACCGCGTATCTGCTCTATATATGCTTTTGTTACAGGCTGCTTATAAGCGATAATAGCCAGAACCTCCAGCGCAGAGGGTGTCAGTGTGGGTCTGCGTCTTGTTTCGAGAGCATTGCGCACTTCCCTGCCGTACTCTCCGCGGGAGCAAAGCTGATAACGGTTGTCAAGCTTGATAAGCTTGATACCGCGGCGGTTATAGTCATAATAATCGGCAAGGGCCTGGGCAGTCTCGCCAAGGGTAACCTTATCTATGCCCAATACTGCGCACAGTTTATCTTCACTTACAGACTCACCCGAGGCAAACAAAACAGCTTCAAGCTTGCATTCTATTTCATTGTACTCCATCTGTTGCCTCCATATTCACATCAGACAATCTGAGGTAATAATCGTCATCAATATAATCCAGAACTACCCTGCCGTTTTTACTGAGCTCCAGTATGGCCAAAAAGTACGCAACTATCTCCGACCTGCTCTGGGATGACAGCAAAAGTGTTTCCAGCTTTATGGTTTCATTTTTTGTAAAAAGGTGCAAAATATGTGTGATTCGTCCGTTTACGGGCACAGCTTCCTTGCCTACGATGGATTTGAATGCGGTAATGGGCGGAGGAAGTCTGCGCTGTGCCCTCTGCATTATCTCATCAATAGCTTTTGAAAGCTGCTCGGCAGTATGATCGTACACTATATTGGAATAATCCTTTTCAAGATGCTCCTGGGGTCTGATATACAGATCGCGGCCGGCTTCCGAAATACCGCCCAGATATCCGCCGGCTTCTTTGAAGCGCTGATATTCCAGCAGCTGCTCTACCAGCTGTGCTCTGGGGTCTTCCTGTATTTCGTCCTCATATACGGGCAAAAGCATCTTGGACTTTATCTGCATAAGCTGAGCTGCCATTGCGATAAAATCGCTGGCAACATCAAGATCAAACTCCTCCATGATCCTGATATACTCAAGATACTGTCTGAGTATCTCGGCTATAGGAATATCGGTTATTTCAACCTTGTTTTTTGATATCAGATGCAGCAAAAGGTCCAGAGGCCCGTCAAACGCATCAAGATGAAAGGTTACTTCATTCATCAGATCAAACCTACTCCGATAATAATTTTGATAATCAAATCAATAATTCCGTTGAGTATCCACCCTACTACAGTGTTAATAACACCATCAAGCAAATCAAGCATAAGAACTATCAAAAAGCCTATACTGATATATCGCTCGTTTTTGTAGAAAAACTCGATAACTTTTGGCGGCATAAAAGGCAAAAGAATCTTGGATCCGTCAAGAGGAGGAATCGGTATAAGATTAAATGCCATCAAGCCAATACTCATAACCGCAGTTATCTCCAGAAAAGATGCAAGACCCATTAAAATGGCTTTGTCATATCCATAGATAATAAGCAAAGTCCTGATAAACAGGAATACAAAAGCCAAAATAAGATTTGCAAGCGGTCCGGCAAGGGCGGTTATTGCCATACCGACCTTTTTGTTTTTAAGTTTGAAGTTATAGGGTGATACGGGCACGGGTTTTGCCCAGCCTATACCCGCAACAAGCATACATAAAAATCCGAATATATCTATGTGTGCAATAGGATTGAATGTAAGCCTGCCGCGGTCTTTTGCTGTATTGTCACCCAAAAGATAAGCTGCAAAACCGTGTGAAAGCTCATGAAGTGTAATAACGATCAATACTGCAGGAATCATAAGCAGGATTTCCTGCAGAGAGTTTCTGAAAAGAATAATAATCCCTCCGGTTATTCGGTAACGGCCTTTTTGATATCGTCTATAACAAGACCTCTGTTAGTACCCTTTTCTGCAGAGAATGGGATGATTTTGTCCTCTTCCGTAAGCTCAAGAGTCTCACGTATCAGGTCAATGGACGGCTGGATTTGGGAAGGTTTGAGCTTGTCGATCTTGTTTGCGATAATAGTCATAGGCAGATTGCAGGCACGCGCATATTCAACCATGCTGCAATCGTTGTTGGTGGGCTGATGTCTTGCGTCTACAATGATGTAAATCCTTGCAGCTTTACAGCCTTGGTCGGCAAGATACTCATCAATCAGCTTGGAATATCTCTGTCTCTCTGCCTCAGATGTAAGCGAAAATCCATATCCGGGCAGGTCGACAAGCCAGCATGTATTGTCAACATCAAACAGATTTACAAAAACAGTCTTGCCCGGCTTTGCGCTGACACGGGCAAAGTTTTTGCGTCCGACTATAGCGTTTATAGTCGAGGATTTGCCGACATTGGATTTACCTGCGAATAATATCTGCTTTTTTATATCGCCGGGAAAATCGCGTTTTGACGCGACAGACTTAACAAAAACAGTTTTATTTATATTCATTGGCGTATACGTTTTGCAGGAGTTTTGTCCTGTGTCATATGGGCGGAAGATGTCTTCTTGTCCCCTTCTGTCTGGGGCAGCATTTCGCCGAATACGGCGCTTGCAACCTCATCCATATGGGATGCGAATACAAAGTTGAGTCCCTCTCTGACTACGGGATCGATATCCTTGAGGTCAGGCTTGTTCTCTGCAGGGATAATAACGGTTGTTACACCCTCTCTGTATGCAGCCATAGTCTTTTCTTTGAGGCCACCTATAGGCAGTACGCAGCCGCGGATAGAAATCTCACCGGTCATAGCTATAGACTTGGGTACAGGCATACCGGTAAACGCCGAAATCAGCGCAGTAGCAGTAGTTATACCTGCAGAGGGGCCGTCTTTGGGTACTGCACCCTCGGGGAAATGGATATGAATATCATTCTTGGTATAGAAATCGGCTGCAAGACCAAACTTCTCTCTTCTGCTGCGCAGATATGTGAGTGCTGCCCTTACGGACTCTTTCATAACGTCACCAAGATTACCGGTCAGTTCAAGCTTGCCGCTTCCCTCAAGAGCAATAGCCTCAACCTCCAGCATCTCACCGCCTACAGATGTCCATGCAAGACCGCTGACAACACCGCACTCAGCAGCATTGCCGCGCTGCATTCTCTTGTATTTGGGGATACCGATGTAGCTTTCAAGATTATCGGCGGTATAGCGTACACAAGAAACGCTGTCCTCAACAATAGCTTTTGCAGCTTTGCGGCACAACAGCGCAATACGGCGCTCAAGATTTCTGACGCCCGATTCCTTGGTATATTCACAAATCAGTCTTCTCAAAGTCTGCTCTGCAAATACAACCTGCTTTTTTGTAAGGCCGTGTTTTTCCAGCTGCTTGGGGATAAGATACTTTTTGGCTATCTGGAGTTTTTCCTCATCGGTATAGCCGGTAAGCTCAATTATCTCCATACGGTCAAGAAGAGGTACGGGTATAGTATCTCTGTCGTTTGCGGTTGTAATAAACAGCACGTCAGACAGGTCAAAAGGCAGCTCGACAAAATGATCGCGGAAGGCATTATTCTGCTCTGTATCAAAAACCTCAAGCAATGCAGAAGAAGGATCACCCTTGTAGTCACTGCCAAGCTTATCGATCTCATCAACAAGAATCAGACAGTTGCGACTGCCTGCCTGCTTGACGGCATTGAGTATTCTGCCGGGCATAGCGCCGATATAGGTCTTTCTGTGACCACGGATATCAGCCTCATCCTTAACACCGCCCAGAGAAAGACGAGCAAAATCTCTGCCCATTGCAGATGCAATGGAACGGCCTATAGATGTCTTGCCAACACCGGGAGGGCCAACAAGACAGATTATCTGTCCCTTGACGTTTCCGGTCAGCTTTTTAACGGCAAAGAACTCAAGAATGCGCTCTTTTACCTTGTCCATACCAAAATGGTCGGCCTCAAGTATCTTTTTGGCTTTTTTGATATCGTTGTTTTCTTCCTTGACGATATTCCAGGGCAGTTCAACGCAAATGTCAAGATATCCTCTGATAACAGCGCTCTCAGGCGAAGAAGGCTGCATCTTGGACAGACGGTTAGCTTCTTTGACAAGCTTCTGCTCTGCATCCTGATCAAGACCGAGGGCTTTGATTTTTTCGATATAAGACTGGCTCTCGCTGAGTCCGTCTTCACCGTCACCGAGCTCCTCGCTGATTACCTTTATCTGCTCTCTGAGATAGTAATCGCGCTCGTTTTTGTCCATGTTTTCTTTTACTTTTTCGGACAGTTCCTGCTCGATGGATCTGACCTTCATTTCTTCAAGCAGAAGATCGCAGAGTATTGCAAGTCTGCGTCTGGGGCTAAGCTCATTGAGCAGTATCTGCTTTTCGGTATACTTGAAGGCTGTATAATGGGCAATAAAATCGGAGACGTATCCCAGCTCTTCGTTGTCAATGATGCTGAGATAGGATTCATCCTGAGGTCTGTTGCCAATAGATGCGCACTCAAAGAACAGTTCTTTTGCACGGCGGAGCTGAGCAATGTCGCGCTTGGTCACAAGGTTGACGGGTACATCATCAACAAGGGTTATTGTAGAGCTGATATAAGGGTCAACGTCATGGATATCATCCAGATGGGCACGGGAAAGTCCCTCAACAAGGACACGCAGAGTATCGCCGGGAACGCGAAGCACCTGGCATATTCTGCACAGTGTGCCGATCTCGTAGAGCGCCTTTTTGGAGGGATCGTCGTTGTCTATCTCCCTCTGTGTGACCAGGAAAACCTCCTGACCTTCACTCATAGCTTTTTCGATAGCTTTTATGGAGCGGGGACGGCCTATATCAAAATGGAAAAGTATGCCCGGGTATATGCAAAGCCCGCGCAAAGCTACTGTTGGTATGTTAATTTTCATTCTTTCTGTCATTTCAGAGTCCTCCCAATATGTCATTTTATTATATCAAATGTCAAGACATATTGCAAGTATTATAGATATATTATAAAAAACGCTGCGGTCAGACACTATCTATCCTGACCGCAGATTTTTATAGTTTTTTCACTGTCTGTGATATATCAAAATACCGCAATAAATCTTATGCAGTTTCCGTCTG
>JAFYMQ010000205.1 GCA_017556565.1 Clostridia bacterium
TGATGACCAGATCGTCGTGCTCAAGCACGTAGGTCTGCACAGGCTGTCTGCCCACGGGTGCTTCCTCGAGCACCGACATATCCTTGATGCCCGAAAGCGCCATATTGAGGGTGCGGGGTATGGGTGTGGCGGACAGGGTAAGCACGTCTACCGCCTGGGTGATCTGTTTTATTTTTTCTTTGTGGCTGACGCCAAACCGCTGCTCCTCGTCAACGACGAGCAGGCCGAGATCCTTGAAATGCACGTCTTTTTGCAGGATGCGGTGTGTGCCTATGAGCAAATCGCACTCACCGCTGCTGACTCTGCCTGCGGTGGCTTTGAGCTGCAGGGGTGTGCGGAATCGGCTCATCATCTCGATCTTGATGGGATAACCCGAAAACCGCTGGCTTGCCGACACAAAATGCTGACGGGCAAGAACGGTGGTGGGTGCGAGTATGGCTGCCTGCTTGCCCGACAGGATGCATTTCATTACCGCGCGGAATGCGACCTCGGTCTTGCCGAATCCAACGTCGCCGCACAGCAGTCTGTCCATGGGGCAGGGTTTTTGCATATCGTGCTTGATCTCCTGGGTGCACCAGAGCTGATCCTCGGTCTCCTCAAACTCGAACGCCTCCTCAAACCCACGCTGCCAGTCGCTGTCAGGCTCGAATGCAAAGCCCTCTATCCGCTGACGGGCGGCATACAGTTTGATAAGTCCCTCGGCAAGATCCTGAGCCGATTTTTTGGCTCTCGCTTTGGCTTTTTCCCATGTGACGCCGCCAAGCTTGGACAACTTGACGGCGGTGTTTTCGCCTGCGCCGATGTATTTGCTGATCAGATGCAGGGCGGTGGCGGGCACAAACACCACGTCGCTGCCCTCAAAGGCTATTTTGATATAGTCGCGCCACGCGCCCTCCACCTGAATACGCTCAAGTGAGACAAATCTGCCTATGCCGTGGTTTTCGTGAACAACCAAGTCACCGGGCACAAGGTCGCTGAAGCTTTGGATGTGATTTTTGCTGCCGCCGGTCTTTTTGCGCTTGACAGGGCGTGCTCTTCCCTCGCCCTGAGTAATGACCGCAAGACCGATGCCGGGGTACTCAAAGCCGGAGGACAGACTGCTGCTCAACACGCACACTCTGCCCGCAGGCAGGTCATTGGAAGACGTGACGCAGGTAAAGCCGCGGTCACTGAGTATCTCGCACAGAGATTTGGCGCGCACCTCACCGCCTGCAAGAGCAAACAGACGGTAGCCGTGCTGGGCGTAGTTTTCCAGATCGGATGCCAGAGTGTCGGCACTGCCGCAGGACGGAAGCAGCTTGGCATTGAGTGACAGTATGGCATCAACGGGCAGCGCACCCGACGCCAAAAAACTGGACATCTCTGCCACGGCGCGGCTCTCGAGTGAGGCAAAAAACCTGCTCTCGGGCAGACACCAGCCCTGTTTGGAGGGCGGCAGCGCGCCTCGCTCCAGCAGGTCTTTTATATCCTCCATGTATCGTGTCTGACAGCTTTGCACCGCGCCTCTGACGGCTGCGGTGTCGCTGAGCACCACCACCGCATCATCGGGCAGATGATCAAATGCGGTGGCAAATGGATAGACAAAATCTATCCATCGGTCGGCAGAAAACAGTGCGCCGTTGCGGGCTTTTTCGCTGTCAGAGAGCATACGGGAGGCAAGGTCGCTCTGACAGCTTTTGCGTGCGGCGTATTTTTCCAGCGCGGCACAGAAGCCGTCTATGCCGCCCTCGCTGAGGCGGGGCAGGACTTCTTTGGACGGCAAAATGGTAACGCTGTCCACCCTGTCGGTGCGGCGCTGGGTCAGAATATCGAACTCGCTGAGTAGGTCAATATCGTCACCGAAAAACTCGGCACGTACGGGAGCCGGGGAGCCGGAGGGGAATATATCCAGTATGCCGCCGCGGAGGGCAAACTGGCCTGCGCCCTCTATCTGCTCGCATCTTGTGTAGCCGCAGTCTGCCAGCACCCGACACAGCTCGCCTATGTCGTAGCTTTTGCCCTCTTCGATAACGGCGCCGCAGGAAAGCAGCTTGTCGCGGGGTATTGTGCGCAGCATAAACGCCTCGGCAGAGCCGACGATTATTCTGTGCTCGCCCTTTGCCAGCCCGAAAAGCGCCCGCATACGCTGCTGCTCGGTCTCACGGGACACGCCCTCGGCATCGTGGAATATCATATCGCGGGAGGGCAAAAGAGCAGGCTTGAGCCCCAAAAATCCCTCCACATCGGCGGCAAAATGCCGCGCTGAGGCATCGTCGGAGGTTATTATACAAACGGGGCGGGATATGTCCTCAAAAAGTGCCGACACAAAATGCGCGCGATGAACGGGAGATGCGCCATAGAGGGACACCTTTTTATTCTTTTTCATCTCCTGCAGCAGCGATTGATACTCCTGCATATTTTTAATGGCGGCAACCAGATTTTTCATATTACGCCCCCTTACGTCTCAAAGTTAAATTGCCGTGTTTTACTCAAACGGGTAACGCCCCGTCAAAAAAATTGACGGGGTGTCGGATATTATCAAGCTTTGTCAAAAAATGGGTGAAAGCCCTCTGTCTGTTCACCCTTTTTTGTTATTGAAGCGCTGCATAGCTTCCTGCATGCCCTTTTCTATCAGGGTTTCGGTTGCCTCAGCGGCGGCATAAGCGCCTTTGAGTGCGTCACCGTCCATGATGTCCAGCACGTAGTCGGCAAGATCCTCGCCCTGAGGCGCGCCCACGCCGACCCTGATGCGGGGGAACTGATCGCTCTGCAGCTGGTATATGATGCTCTTCATACCGTTGTGGCCGCCTGCCGAACCCGATGCACGGATGCGCAGTGTGCCTGTGGGGATGGAGATGTCATCATACACCACGATTATACGCTCGGGGGGCACTTTGAATGCGTCCGCCATGTCGCGTACAGCCTCGCCCGAAAGATTCATATAGGTCTGAGGCTTCATTATCAGTATATTGCGGTCTCCCAGTCTGCATATCTCATAGAGCGCCTTGCACTTGACCTTTGTCATTCTGCCGCCGCCCAGCCGATCGCACAGTTTGTCTGCCGCGATGAAGCCTGCGTTGTGGCGGGTACGCTCATATCGGGAGCCGGGATTGCCCAGACCTGCCACGATATAATCCACCGTGGCAGGTACTGTTTCTTTTTTCCGTCTGAAAATTGGTGTTTCCTCCGATTTTATCTGAACAGCTTGGAGATGGATTCTTCCTCATAGATGCACTCGATAGCTTCGGTGAACATCTTGGCAACGGGGAGAACCTCGATCTTGTCGATCTTCTTGTCCTCGGTGAGAGGAATGGTATCCAGCAGGTAGACCTTGCTGATGGGGCTGTCCTGAATGCGCTGGATAGCGGGGCCGGACAGAACGCCGTGGGTTGCGCATGCCATGATCTCGCTTGCGCCGCCGATCTCCTTGAGAGCCTTGGCTGCGTTGCACAGAGTACCTGCGGTGTCGATCATATCGTCAACCAGCATGACCTTCTTGCCTCTGACGTCACCGATGATGTTCATAACCTCGGAAACGTTAGCCTGCTGACGGCGCTTGTCGATGATGGCAAGGGGCAGAGACAGCTTGTCGGTAAACTTTCTTGCACGGACAACCGAGCCCAGGTCGGGAGATACTACAACGTACTCGTCGATCTTGTCGCCTACCAGCTCGGCAAAGAAGGGAGAGAGCAGGCTGGTGCCCAGCAGATTGTCAACGGGGATCTTGAAGAAGCCCTGGATCTGGTTTGCGTGCAGGTCCATGGTCAGGATGCGGTCTGCACCGGCTGCCTCAAGCAGGTCTGCACACAGACGTGCGGAGATGGGATCTCTTGCCTTGGCCTTTCTGTCCTGACGTGCATAGCCGAAATAAGGAATAACAGCGGTGATACGGCCTGCGGATGCGCGCTTGAATGCGTCGATCATGATCAGCAGCTCCATAAAGTTGTCGTTGACAGGGCTGCAGGTGGACTGTACGACAAAAACGTCGCAGCCGCGGACGGTCTCATTGATGGAAACGGAAATCTCTCCGTCGGAGAA
>JAFYMQ010000206.1 GCA_017556565.1 Clostridia bacterium
CTCTTTTGGTTGGAAAGCTTCAAGCTCGGCTATCTGCTTTTCGATAACGGCAAGACGCTTTTGCTTTTCGCTCTCGCTGAGTGACAGCGCTTTTATCCTGCGGTTTTGCGCCAGCAGAGTTTCATACTTGCACAGATAACTGTCAAGCATGGGCTGCAGTTTTGCATATTCATCAAGATAATCAATATGCATATTTTCATCCAGCAGGTATAATCCGTCATGCTGACCATGAATATTAATCAGCTGTGTACCAAGCTGCCTGAGCATACTCAGTGATGCAGGCTGACCGTTGATATGGCATGCATTGTGGCCGGACAGATACATCTCACGCCTGAACACAAGTCCGTCCGATGTATCAACACCCATCTCGGCTGCAGCGCTTGACACGCTGTCGGGAATATTCTCAAACACCGCCGAAACAACCGCACTGTTAGCACCTGTGCGAATAAGCTCGCGACTGACTCTGCCTCCGCAGAGTGCATTGATAGAGTCTATGATTATGGATTTACCTGCGCCCGTCTCACCGGACAACACGCAAAAACCGTCCATAAACTCTATCTCGACTTTTTCAATTATTGCAACGTTTTCTATATACAAACGTTTGAGCATAACTGTCTTCCTTTATTTGAGCAGATCTCCCGCGGTTATGCAGAACTTTTCTGCTTCTTCATTGGTGTGCAGGATGATAAGAATAGTATCATCACCTGCGATAGTACCTACGATATCCTCCATCTCCATGGCATCCATAGCGGCTGCAGCGGCATTAGCCATACCTGTCAGAGTCTTGACTACTACAAGATTCTGTGCTCTGTCGATACGGATAACGCACTCTTTGAAGATGTTCTTCAGTCTGGACATATAGGTTGCGCTGCCGTGCTTGTTGGGGGGTGCATACTTGTATCCGTTGTCCATTGTAGAAACTTTTACAAGCTTGAGCTCCTTGATGTCTCTGGAGATTGTAGCCTGGGTTGCAGGGAAACCTGCCTTGCATACCAGTGCCGAAAGCTCTTCCTGAGTCTTGATTTCGTTTTCGCTTATGATTCGCAGAATTGCTGCCTGTCTTTGAAACTTCACTTTATGAACTCTCCTTTGAAAGTTTTTTTCTGATAACCTCGTAGAAACCGGGGTCTTTGATGCGTATTAAATCAAGGCTGAGATCGGATTTTTTGATCCTGATCTTGTCCCCTACCGAAAGCTGAACAGGTGCCGATCCGTCCGCAAGAATAAATGCTGCGTTGGAACCGGGATTGATCTTGACTTCTATATCATGCTCGGCAGGAAGAACAAAGGATTTGATATTGATCGAGTGAGGACAGATGGGTGTAACCGCCATACACGAGCAGGAAGGCTCAAGTATAGGTCCGCCCGCTGACAGAGAGTATGCGGTAGATCCGGTGGGTGTACATACTATAACACCGTCACCCTTGAATGCAATGGTCTTTTTTCCGTTGGCTTTTACGCATATATCTATCATCTTGGACAATGTGCCTTTGATGACCGATGCATCGTTGAGTGCCGTGCCGTGGAATATCAGCTCACCGTCGGCAGACTCAACAGATATATCAAGCATCATTCTGTGGTCATAGTGAAAATCTCCGCTGTGCAGAGCTTTCATCAGACCGATCTCGCTGACCTCCAGCTCGGGGATAAAGCCTAATGTGCCTTTGTTGATGCCCAAGACCGGCTTGCCGGCCAGAGATGCAGGCACCGCAATACGGAGGATAGTACCGTCACCGCCTATGACCAATGCACACTGACACTGTCTAAGCGCATCGTCAAAAGAAAGCAGCTCGACACCGCTGAGATCGTCGGGAAGACACTCCCCGTCACGATCCATAAAGACCTCAAACCCGAGGTCAAAAAGCTGAGGGAGTATCTCGGCTACTACCTCTTTCATACCGTCTTTGGTTGGATTGGGATGAACGAAAAGCTTTTTCATCATATCCCCTCCCTGTTCTTATTGTTGATAGCTGACATGACCGAACTGTATACACTCTGTGCATCCAGTCCGTGGAGTCGGTAGTTTTGCGGTGTTGTGCCTACTTCGCTGAAACTCTCTTGGAAGTTAAGCAGCATAACATCGGCACCATTGCCTGCAAGCTCGGATGCAATATACTCACCCAGACATCCTGCGCGTACGCAATCTTCAAGCACAACGACTCTGCCGGTTTTTGCAGCCGATGTGAGAACAGTCTGCATGTCAAACTTGTCCAGTCTGTTTATCTTGATAACTTCGGCCTCTGTTCCTGCATCCAATAGCATATCGGCGGCTTTAAGCGCCTCGTTGATCATTATGCCATAGGAGATCAACGTTACGTCTTTGCCCTGTCTGATGCAAGCTGCGGAGAGATCAAAGGTATCGTCTGCAAACTCACCCTCGACACCCTTGGGATATTTTATGGAAACGGGGCAAGAATGTTCAAATACGGCTTTTTCAAGAGCTTTTTTAAGTTCTGCATAAGATGTGGGCGCGTATATCACCATACCCGGTATGCTCCTGAGAAAAGCAGTATCAAACAGTCCGTGATGTGTAGGGCCGTCTGCACCGACCGAGCCCGAGTGATCAACACCGAATACAACGTGCTCACTATTTAGCGCTGCATCGTGAAGCAGCTGGTCGTATCCCCTCTGCAGGAATGTAGAGTATACCGCAAACACGGGGATCATGCCGACCTTTGCCATACCTGCACACATGGTGACTCCATGACCCTCAGCTATGCCAACGTCAAAAAATCTGTCAGGAAAAACGCTCTTGTATTCGCTGAGACCTGTACCCATATCCATTGCCGCGGTCACGGCACATATCCGACTGTCGCGACGCGACAGCTCTATCATATTGTCGCCAAACACTTTTGCAAAAGACTGTCCCGACTTTGATGCAGTACCAACAGAAGAGTCAAATGCGGAAACTCCGTGATAAAAATCAGGTGCTTCTTCAGAGTAAGAATAACCTTTGCCCTTGACCGTCTTGAGATGGATAACAACCGGTCTGTTAAGCTTTTTTGCCTGCTCCAAAAGAGGCAGGATACTCTCGATATCGTTGCCGTCCGCAGGGCCGAGATAATCAAATCCCAATACGCTGAATATATTCTCAGGCAGGACTTTGTGCTTGAAATCACTCTTGAAGTTGGATATAGCCGCAATAGCCTTTTTACCTGCTCTGCCGAACTTTCTGAGAAAAGCCTGGGTACTGTATTTGAGCGAAAAATACTTGGGTTTTAAGCGGATTTTGGACAGCCAAAGTGCTAATCCGCCGACGCTCTTGCTGATCGACATATCATTGTCATTGAGTATAACAACCAGCGGCAAGCCTGATCTGCCCGCATCGTTGAGCGCCTCGTATGCCATGCCGCCCGTCAACGCGCCGTCACCGATAACGCATACAGAAGATGCTTTTTTGGAGAGAAGTTTATCTCCCCTTGCCATACCGAGAACTGCAGAAATGGAATTGGACGCATGACCTGATACAAAGCAGTCATGCTCGCTCTCAGACGGCTTGAGAAATCCCGATATTCCGTCAAGCTGACGCAGAGTATCAAAACGCTCTCTGCGGCCTGTAAGTATCTTGTGAACATAACACTGATGACCCACATCAAACATAATGTGATCATCGGGTGAATCAAAAACATAATGGAGCGCCACAGAAAGCTCGACTATTCCAAGATTGGATGCGAGATGCCCGCCGGTTTTTGATACCTTTTCTATGAGAAAAGCGCGTATCTCCTCACAAAGTTGAGGCAACTGTTCACGAGGCACATTTTTTAGATCCTGTGGACAATCTATATTAGACAAAATCGTATATTCTGACATCAAATTACCTCTGATAACCATAATACATATATGTTACCATATGCTGAATAATATTTCAAGGCGTTGAATAAGATTTTATTCAACGCCTGTATATTTTTATATAATTCTTCCTGCCAGCCAGCATGTAAGCTGCCTGATAAAATCGCTGTTATTAAAGCTATCGCACTCAAAGAGCGCTGCATCGGTCAGTTCGTTGATTCTGCGCTCACATTCTGTCTGACCAAGCTCGGTATAGAAGGTTGTTTTGCTCAGTTTACTGTCGCTGCCGATCTTTTTGCCAAGCAGCTTCTCATCACCGATGGCATCAAGAAGATCATCCCGTATCTGGAATGCCAGCCCGACATTTTCGGCATACCTTTCGCTGCGAGATATCAGCTGCTCATCACCGCCCGCAAAAATGCAGCCTCCCACACAAGCAGCCTTGATAAGTGCACCGGTCTTCATTGCAACCATTTTGTGCAGTTCGTCAAGATCGCTGAGGCAGCCGTTTTTGCACACGTCAATGGTCTGACCGCCGATCATACCGAGAACACCGCTCATTTTGGACACATATGCGGCTGTTTTCATCCCATTGGGATCAGCGGAGCTTGTCATGATCTCAAAAGCAAGATTAAGCAGTCCATCTCCCGCAAGCAGCGCGGTAGCGTAGTCGAATGCTTTGTGGCAGGAGGGTTTGCCTCTGCGCATATCATCGTCGTCCATACAGGGCAAATCATCATGGATCAGCGAATAGGTGTGTATCATCTCAAGAGCGCAAGCCATCCTAAGCGCCTCTTCCCTGTCTGTACCGCCTGCCAGACGATAAAACTCCATGAACAGTATGGGACGCAGCCTTTTTCCACCAGCCTCAAGACTGTATCTCATAGCATCAAGGACACGCTGCTGTCCACCCTTGATATCAGGAACAAGACTGTATAATCTGCTCTCTATCTCAGATGCTCTTTTTTTGAGCTCTGTTTCTATGTTCATATATTGTCACCGTCAAAAGCGGTCTGCTGAGGGCCGTCTTCGCCCTTTACCAGCATGGTGACCTTCTGCTCGGCATTGTCCAGAGCATTGGAGCACTGCTTGATCAGCTCGGCACCTTCCTGAAACAGCGCAAGGCTCTTGTCAAGAGCCACATCACCCTTTTCAAGTGCGTAGACGATCTCTTCTATTCTTTTCATCGCAGTTTCAAAAACAAATGCATTATTTTCCATCGTTTTTTCTCCTTTTCTCTTTTACAAGACATTTGAGTGTTCCGTCAGCCATGGTGATATCTACATCTTCACCTATCTCAATATTATCTACCGATCTGAGCACCCTGCCGTTTTCGGTAACCATCGAGTAGCCTCTGCCGATAACCTTGAGGGGGCTGATAGCATCCAATGTTGCGGCTGCTTTTACAAAGCTCTGTTTTTTGCGTGCAATAATCGACTGCAGGGATTTTTCCATCCTCTGCTCCAGCATGGCAAGATACATCCGTCTGTCCGAAACGTACTGTTCGGGCGAAGACATCGTTTTCTTGCCCGAAAGATGAATAAGCTTTTGCCGTCTGCGGTCTATTGCACTCTTCTCTGCGTGAAGCATCCTGCTCCACATACCCGATATAAGCGCTCTTAACTCTGTCGAGTCATAGACGGCAATCTCCGCACCGTTAGAGGGAGTAGCCGCTCTCACGTCAGCAACGTAGTCGGCGATCGTGATATCGGGCTCATGTCCGACAGCCGATATTATTGGTATATCCGAGCGGTAACTGGCGCGGGCAAGGACCTCTTCGTTGAATGCCCACAGATCCTCTATAGATCCGCCGCCTCTGCCGCAAATAATAACGTCGGCAAGATTGTACTCATTAAGGTAATCCAGCATAGCGGCAATATCCTCTGCTGCACCCACGCCCTGAACCTTGACAGGACAAACAAGGACGCTGCTCATAGGAAAACGGCTGTTAAGTATGCGGATCATATCTCGCACAGCAGCGCCCGTTGCAGAGGTTACGAGCGCGACCGTTTTGGGGAACTTGGGCAGAGGTTTTTTGTGCCCCTTGTCAAACAGTCCCTCGGCATAGAGTTTTTGTTTGAGCTGCTCAAACGCGGCATACAAAGCACCTATGCCCTCAGGCTGCATATCAGATGCATAAATCTGGTACTGTCCGCTCTTGGGAAAAGAACTGACTTTGCCGTAAAGTACGACTTTCATACCGTTTTGAGGGACAAACCTGATTTTTGATGCATGACCTTTGAACATAACCGCGGCTATTACCGCGCCGTCATCTTTAAGTGAAAAATAATGATGTCCGGATGAATGTATCTTGTAGTTGGAAAGCTCGCCGCGAACCAATACGGACGATAAGTTCTGGTTATTGTCCAGCAGGGATTTTATGTAGTTGGAAAGTTCGGTTACCGTTACGGCATTCATAAACATCCCTCCGATCTTGCACACAGTATGGCAGCACCAAGCGCGTTATCTCCGCCAAGACCATGCTGTGCAAAATATACATCATCCATACCATCAAATGCGTTCTGGATAAAACTGCACACGGAAACTCCGCCCGATACCAGCACGGGCAGTTTGCGCATATCAAGCATCTGTTCGGTAGCTTTTTTGACCGAGTATGCAACAGTATTGAGGGTAAATGCGCAAATATCCGATGCGCTCTCCTCTGCCGCTGCCATAGCTTTTATTTTGTTCTCTATGCCTGACAGCGAAAAATATCCGTCAAGCACTTTTACTCTGTGAAAGTCACGGCAGGAAGACTGCAAAGCCGCTTTTTCGACATACGGGCCTGCAGGAAAATCCATGCCAAGCGCA
>JAFYMQ010000207.1 GCA_017556565.1 Clostridia bacterium
AAGGCTATTATAAAGGCTCCCTCTGGGATGGAGCTGTCAGCGTAGGTGACTGAGGGAGAAATTGTTATTTAATCCGTCCGCAGGACACCTCTGTTAAGCCTTCCCCTATGAGGGGAAGGGGGACCGCTTGCGGTGGATGAGGTGGAAACCTGATATTTGCATCCTTGCACATTCTGCGTCACCTTTGTAGGGGTCGGCGTCCCCGACGACCCGTAAATCCCTCGTCTCCGCAATCCTTCCCCATCAAGGGGAAGCCTTAACACAGTTGCCGCAAGAGACGGAACAGAAATCCGCCGTTGGATATTCCGACGGCGGATTTTTGACTGTTATTTATTTTTATTCGCTGACTTTGCCGGTTTTGAGCAGGCTTGCGTATTCACTCTTGCGTGCAACGTTGCCCACAGCACTCAATGTGCCGCGAGAGTAGTCAAATACGCGGTTTGCAAGCTTTCTGATATCCTCGCTTGTCACCGAGTCGATACCCTCTATAAGCTCATCCTCGCTGACTTCTCTGCCGTAGATCATTTCGTTGCGGGCGATGGTGCTCATGCGGGATGCGGTGCTTTCCATACCCATCAGCAGGGTGGTCTTGAGCTGCTCTTTTGTGCGGTGAAGCTCGTCTGCGGTCACGCCGTCGCGCTTGATCTCCTCGAATATCTCATAGATCAGCTCCAGCGCCTTGCGCTCACTGTCGCGGCTGAGACCTACGTACACACCCAGCACGCCTGCGCCTGCATAGTTGGTGCAGAAACTGTAGATGGAGTAGCACAGACCGTTCTGCTCACGAACACGCTGGAACAGTCGGGAAGACATACCCGCGCCCAGAATATTGTTGAGCGCCTGCATGACAAATCTGTCCTCCGAGCCGAGAGGCACACCCTCAAAGCCCACGATCAGGTGGTTCTGCTCGATCTTCTTGCGGCGGGTGATGATGCAGGGCTTGAATGCCACCGCCTTGTCCTCGGTCTTGTCACCGCCTGCGGGAATGCTCTCAAGCTTGCGGCAGATCTCCTGCAGCGCCTCGTTTGAGATGTTGCCGCACAGGGAGATCAGGGTGTTTTCTGCGGTGTAGCGCTTTTTGTGATAGTCGCGCAGTACCTCGGAGGTAATAGCGGCAAGGGTGTCCTTTGTGCCCAGTACGGGTCTGCCCAAGCTGTCGCCTGCGTATATGTTCTGGGCAAAAAGCTCGTTGACCAGATCGTCGGGAGTGTCCTCGTACATGTCGATCTCCTCGCAGATAACGCCCCGCTCAAGATCGACCTCTTTTTTGTCAAACACCGAGTTTGTATACATATCCAGCAGCAGGTCAACAGCCGTCTGCAGATGCATATCGGTGGTGCGTGTGTAGTAGCAGGTGTGATCCTTGCTGGTGAATGCGTTGACTTGACCGCCTATCTCGTCAAAAGCGCAGGCAAGGTCGGCGGCAGAGCGGGTGGTTGTGCCCTTGAAGAGCATATGCTCCAGAAAATGCGAAATACCGTTTATCTCGGCACTTTCGTGTCTTGAGCCGCTCTCTGCCCAAAAACCTATGCTGCAGGAGCGCAGATAGGGCAGCTTTTCGCACAGAACGCGCACACCGTTGTTAAGAATTATTTTTTCTACCATAAAAACTCCTCCTCATAAGACTCGGGGGGAAGATGTATAAAAATCGCATTTGTTAAAAAGCGGGAGGTGAGACCTCCCGCTCATATTTTATATTATTGCTGATGCCGAGGCGATTATTCGCCCTTCTGCTCCATCTCGCGGAGAGCCAGCTTGCGGGACAGGTTGATTCTGCCCTTTTCGTCGATCTCGATGACCTTGCACCAGGTCTCGTCGCCGATGTTGAGAACGTCCTCGACCTTCTCGACAAACTTGTTGTCCAGATGGTTGATGCGGATCAGACCTTCCTTGCCGGGAGACAGCTCAACAAATGCGCCGAAGTTCATGATGCGCATGACCTTGCCGTAGTACAGATCGCCAACCTCGGGATCCTTGGCAATAGCCTCGATCATCTTCTTTGCCTTTTCGCCGTCTGCTGCGTTTACAGCTGCGATGCAGACGCTGCCGTCGTCTTCGATGTCGATCTTGGTGTTGGTCTCGGCGGTGATCTTCTGGATAACAGCGCCGCCCTTACCGATGACTTCACGGATCTTGTCGGGATCGATGGACATACGGATCATCTTGGGAGCGTATGCAGAAACGTCATCTCTGGGAGCTGCGATAGCCTTGAGCATGACCTCTTCGAGGATCTCGTGACGTGCAACACGGGTCTTCTCGAATGCCTCTTCGATGATCTGGTAGGTCAGACCGTCGTTCTTGATATCGACCTGGATAGCGGTGATGCCCTTTTCGGAGCCTGCTACCTTGAAGTCCATATCGCCGAAGAAGTCCTCGATACCCTGAATGTCGGTGAAGGTGATGTGTCTGTCGCCCTCGGTTACCAGACCGCAGGAAATACCGGCAACGGGAGCCTTGATGGGCACACCTGCATCCATCAGAGCAAGGGTGCTGCCGCAGACGGAGCC
>JAFYMQ010000208.1 GCA_017556565.1 Clostridia bacterium
AGCGCCCAGATCGTTGAATGTAGAGCAGCTCTCGATACGCACCATGTACTCTTCTACAAGGCGCTTGGAGGCGCGTGTTGCCTTCCAGCCCGCTGTTCCGCGCTGATTAAGAGGATCGGCAGAGCCTGCAGAGCCAAGCTGCTTGACGATATGCTGCAGACCGCCGCCGCGGATCTCGGTAACACCGTATGCGTTGTCGCCGAAGATCAGGGTTGCGTACACGTCTCTGCCCTTTGCGCCTGCCTCACCGGGATAAACGGTTACCTCGGCAACAACAGAGCTTGTCGGAGTCTCGGCGACGGTGAAGGACGCGCCGCCCGCTGCGCCTGCGGTTGCGTAGATGATGGTGTACAGCTTGTTGTCCATGATGATTCGTCTGCCGGACAGAGCGGATGCCTGGTTCTCGTTGAGCTTTTCGTAGATGGTGACGGTCTTGCCCGACACGCTCTTGACGGTCAGCTCTCTGTGACCCATACTGTCGCTCTCTTTGAGCACCAGATCGGGTGCGTGGAAGATCTTGCCCTCGCTGGTCTCGATGAATCGGCAGCCTGCAATAGCACCAATCTCGCCCGTGTAGATGTTCTTGGGGTCGGCGTACTGGTTGGGATACTTCCACTCGGGATCATTGGTCAGGTCAAAAGAGCAGTCCTGATTGATGATGGCGATGTAGTAGCCGTCGATCTTTTCGGCGTTCATTGCCTTGAGGTAGCGGACAACGCGCTTGACAAGGTCGACTGTCAGGTAGCAGTTGCCGCTTGCTTCGCCGCCGGTCAGCTGATAACGTGCGCTCTTGCCGCCTGCATACTGAACGTTGGTGCCTCCTACCAGTTCCTCGCGGGTGATGGTGTCCAGTGTTCTGCCTGCCTGAGCGCCCAGCAGCTTGGTTGCCTGTACCAGATTGTTGTCGATAGCGGTCATTACCAGCAGGTCGGACAGCTCCACAAATCCGCCGTACTGCTCGACTGTTGCCGACACGGTGGTCATATTGAGCTTCTGTCCGTCGGGTGTTACGCCCTCGGTCAGAGCGTTGAGCAGCTTGGGCAGAGGGCTGTATTTGCGGAACTCGACGGTCTTGCCGCTGCCCTGAGGGATAGACTGCTTCTGTGCGAATCTGTCGTGGACAAGCTTGGGCTCTGCCATATCGATCAGATAGTCGCTGTAGTAGGTTGCCATCTCACCGGACAGACCTCTGTCGGTGGTGATGTTTGTGTTGCCGTCAAATACGGCAAGGGAAATAGGTCTTGCTTTGATGTTGTTCATTTGTTCTCCTTTTTTGGTTATTTTGTGAATGTGATTTGTTCGCCTTTTGCGGCGCGGCGGGCATAGTCTGCACGCTGCTCACGGCTCAGGCGGGCAACGTCTCTGCCCAGTGCCCTGCCGCAATTGGCATAGATACCGTTTTCGGGCACACGGCAGCCGCGGATGCGGATAGCCTCGGTTATCTGCCGCTGGAGCTCGTCTTTTGCCCTGTCGGCGGCAAGCGCCGCCATCTCCTCAAGATGCACTGCCTCATAGGCTGTTTTGAGCGGCACCTGCGCCTGCACCAAAGCGGCAAAAAGGCTGTTTTGCATCTCGCGTGCAAGATCAAAGTCGGGGTAAATCTGCTGCAGCGTCTGAGCCTGCTCCACAGCCGCATCAAGGCAGCTTTGGCGCGTGCGCTCCTGCTCCTGCCACTTCTGCTCCAGAAAATCCGCCAGAGCGGCAGGCTCGGAAACGTCGGTTTCGTAGTGCTCGGCTATCAGGCTTATCAGACGGCGATAGTGTTCTTTGCCCTCGTCTTTGTCTCTTTTCAGCTTGAGTGTTGTCATTGTTCTCCTTCCTTGTCTGTAAACAAAACTCCGTTTATATGCACCCTCACATTGTCGGGATAACTCAGCGACACCTGACATAACCCAATGACCGCGGTCATAAAGGCGCTGCGCAGCTGTCTGTCACCTGTCGCCTCGATACAGCCGCTGCCCCCGCCGGGGCGCAGCTCGCCGTATCCCGTAAGCTTGTGCAGCTTTTTTACATGCTTGGGATTGTTATGTACCCACCCGACAAGCGCAAAGGTAAGCGCCGAGCAGGCAGCGCAGACGATATCATTGCCCGGGCAATACTGCGCGTGTCCGCTGAGCGCAAGGCGGTAGTAATTTTTGCCGGTCGTTACCGTTACACTTATCATTTTCCCACCCCCCTGCACTCAGTTTGCGCCGGGCATCTGCTCCGCCAGCATCTGCTGCAGCCGCTCTCTTGCCTGCTCTTTGCCCTCAAACTCCATCAGCTCAAGCAGCACAAGCCCCTCCCGCGCCTTTTCGGGCGAAAATACGCCCAGGGCGAACAGCTCCTTTGCCGTCTCGTTGAGGGACATCTGTGAGAAAGGATTGCGGCGCTCTGCGCTGACTTTGACATCGAACACCGGGCAGGCGCGCAGACCGGTCTCGGCAATCTGCTGATTGGAAAAGCGCCTGAACTCCCAGCCATTTTTGCCTGCGATACGGAAACTGCGCTGCTCGGTATAAAACTGTCTGACCAGCTCGATACACAGATAGCAGATCCTGACGTAGGCGCGGTATGCAGCCGAGATCATATCACGGCTGTTTTTGCTGCCCGCCTCCTGTAATGCGGCGATTGCTGCCGCGGCGGTGACACCTGCGCCCGACGAGCCTGCATTGACGTCGCGGTTGGCGCTTGTTTCTTTCATCTCGCGGATTTTTTGTTCGAGCACGTCCACGTAGACCTTGTCCAGAGGCTCAAGCCTGATCTGTTTGAGGCGGCTGTCCTCAAGGCTGCTGCCCTCAACGTGTACGATAGGTCTGTTCCAGTCGAGGAGCTCATCCTCGTTGATGCCCGTGTTGCTGAGCGCAAAATACCTGACCTTGGTCGCCATCATGGCGGTCTCAAGAATATTTGCGCTCAGTCGGTCGATGTACATCTGGGGATCTTTGCACACAGACACGTAGCCGAAGCCTGCGGGCGTGCCTTTTTCGGGGAACAGGGTGTCCAGCACCACGGGGTAAAGTCCGTGATCGTAAAAACCGCGCTCACAGTAGGCAGGGTCGTTTTCGGATGCGTACAGCAGCCGCTCCTCGCAGAACTTGAGCAGGTGCAGGGTCTGTCTGCCCGAGGAGTTGAGCTTTTTGTAGTAGCAGTCCACCACAAGCACCCGCTCATCGCTGCCAAATCCCCCTCTCGCGAGAGGGTACATAGCCTCCACGTCCGTACGGGCAGCCAGATCGGTAATAAACAGTCTGCGTGAGCGCTGAATATCGCTGACACCCGGCTCCCAGTAGATGTTGAGCAGGTCGATCATTCTGATATCCACGTCGCCCAGCCCGTGCTCTTTCCGGCTGTTCCAGAACACGCCATAGGCAGCGGTGCCGTGCTTGAGCTTTTCCCACCAGTTGTCAGAGTAGGTCTGCTCAAAGTCGCAGCGCTCCATAATAACCGGGATTATCTCGCCCAAAAGCGCGGCGCTTTCCCTGTCCTGCTCCTCGCGGGGCAGCACGTTTGCGTAGGGGTAACTGTCGGCCGCGTCGGCATGCTTGTTCATCAGGGTATTGAACAGCCATGCCGAGGTAGGCTCGGGATGCTCACCCTGTCTGCCCGTACGCATCACCTCCCAATGGCGGCGCTTGTACCACAGTTCGTCCTCGGTCATGCGGTTTTCCAGCGCGGCTTTTGCCTCTCTGTACACCCTGAAATCCTCAAGCACCTCCCTGAGCGCATCGTCGCCTATGGGACGGGGGTGTGATTTTTTGGTGATTTCTTTTACTGCGCCGTAGACGGTGTCCGTTTTCTTGGCGCTTTTTGTTTTTTCGGTCATTTTTTCTCCTTGTCAATAGTTTTTGTACCAGCTGTAGGGCTCGTATCTGATGTCCTCGCTGAGCGGTGAATAGGCAGGCTTTTGCACAGTCTGCGCAGGCGCTCTGCCGATGGGATTTTCCATACACACGTACCGCAGCTCGTCATAGATATGGTCTTCACCGTCCGAATTGATGTCCTCGACCCGCCGCTCGTCATAAACCAGCGAGGGCAGAGTGCGGATAAAATGTCGGCAGGTTGAGAATACATAGAGCATTGGCACGCCGCCGGGGTCAAAAGCCAGTCTGTTGTGCACCTGCATCTTGCCGTCAATTCGTGCGTGATCACCCTTGTCAAAATATACCCGCTCCCGCTCCATCAGCGCCGCAATGCTCTCTGTGCCGTCGCTGCCCCAAATGGCAGGATCGGCGATACCGAGAATGTTTTTGCCCCGCAGGTTGGGGTCCTCACTTTCGATGCGTTTTATCTCGCGGGCAACGGCGCCCGGCTCCAGCCTGAGCCCCGTATTGGGCGTGTCGGTGCAGCCGTAATACTCGCGGATGCGGTAAAGCCGCCGCTCATGATCGACCGCATACCAGCCCACAGAAAACGGCTTGCTGTAACCCCAGTCGAGACCTCTGTAGATCTTCCAGCTGTCGGGCACGGCAAAGGGCGAATTTACGTGGGTATGGTGTCTGTCAAAATAATGCTGCGGATCGTCCCGCCACTCGGTGAACACCTGCCCCGAGAAGGTGTCCCAGTCGCCGTAAAGCAGCGCCTTGCGTTCTGCTTCGGGCAGGGATGCCAGCCTCTGCACGTACATAGGGTCATTATTGAGCAGCGCGGGGTTGTCAAACACCGATGAGGGGACGAAAATGCGCTTTTGCTCCCGCTCGATCTCTCTGCCGCTTGGCTCGCGCCACCTGACGCGCTCGGATATGGGTGTCATAGGCGGAGCAGCGGTGATAAACCGCTCTTTTACCCAGCCGTGCCCCACTCCGCCGGGGTTGGCGGTGGCACGGATATAGCATCGTGTGCCTGCACCGTTGGGGCGGTTGCGTGAAAACAGATAGCTGTACTCCTCATAGCTGAAGTGCGTCAGCTCGTCAAATGCGATAAAGTCATAGGCCTGACCCTGATACTTGACCCGATCTTTTGTATGCTGCATCGCACCGAAGATTATCTTGGCGCCGCTCCTAAATGTCCAGGTGTGGCTTGATGCATTGTATCTGGCATCGGGAAAGGCGCGTGGGTAATAGTTGAGGGTCTTGTCTATCAGCTCGTTAAGCTGAGGGAAGGTCTTGCGCAGTATCAGCGCCTTGTAGTGGGGTATATGCACCTGCCGCAGTGCCTCTATGACGATAGCGTCACTCTTGCCGCCGCCTGCCGCGCCGCCGTAGAGCGCCTCATACTCGGGTCGCGCCATAAAAAGTGCCTGCATAGGCTGGGGCGTCCATATTCTGGCAGAGTTTTTGGTGTCAGCACAGCAGCCCACTTGTGTCTCCGTCCGCTGACAGGTCGGGGATGACTATCACGCCGCCTCTGTCCATATCTCCGCCGTCGTCACGCACCTTGACCTGCCAGCGCTCGGGCAGGCGGTTCATCAGATAAAACCGCTGCGCCATAATGCTTGCAGGCACGTGCACCTGCTCGGGTACCTCGCATATCTCCTCCCACTCACGCAGCTTTTTGCCCGTCTGCGGGTCAAACTCGACGTTTTTCAGCTTGACCTGTTTGCTGACCGTGGTAACATAGCCTGTGCAGGCTTTGTACAGAGCCTGCTCCACCCTCTCCTCATCGGTCAGCCCGTCCTCACCTATGCCCTCATAGGCGCGTCTGAGAGGCAAATACTCCTCGCTGCTCTCTGCCAGCCTGAGATACTTGCGCAGAGTGGGCGGCGAGACACCGAGCAGCCTGCACACGTCCTGAGCTGTGCCACCTCTGCGGCGGCATTGAAGTACATCGGCCAGCCGCGGCTCAATTTTTGCTCTGTAGGTCTTGTCCAATATCCCTCTCGTCCTTTCTCTCAGACTTGGGCAGAGCACAGATTATATAATCGCTCTCCTCCTGCCGTGTCTCTACGGTGTACTCCACCTCGGCAAGGGCAACGGGTGTAATGCGCACTTCAAAGCCTCTGTCGGTTTTTCTGCCGCACTGCACTACCACCTGCGCCACTATGCCGTCAAGGGCGCGTGACAGCTGCCTTACACCCTCGTATGCGTCGTCCAGTTCTTTTTGCAGCTGTCTGATCTGCTGCAAAAGCTGACGCTCTCTTGTGTTTTTTGACATTACGTCCTCCTTTTTAACTTGTCAGGTTAATTCATAAGCAAAATAACAGGCGGCTTGCTGCCGCCGTAAATTGACTTGTGGGTTAATTTTCGCTGGCTCGTTTAACTTGTGAGGTTAATGCTATCACAAGGTTTTTAGCTTGTCAAGTTATTTTTTTAACTTTTCTCAAAAAAATTATTGCAGTTTTTAACTTGTTGTGTTAAAATCAGCTTTGGAGAGGTGACCTTTATAATGACTATAGGACAAAAACTCAAGCAGCTCCGCGAGCAAAAAGGCTTAACGCAGGAAGTTGTAGCCAAGCATCTGGGCGTTGCTACCCAGACTATTTTCAAGTACGAAAAAGAGATCGTTACCAACATCCCCGCCGCCAATATCGAAAAGCTTGCCACACTTTTCGGTGTTTCGCCGTCCTCACTTTTGGGCTGGGATAATATTCCCAATATCATTCCCGTAACCATGCGCTCTTACCCGCTGCTGGGTGATATTGCCTGCGGCAAGCCTATCGTTGCAGACCGCAAGTACGACGCTTTTGCCGCCGCGGGGTTTGAGGATACCGTGTCTTTTGCATTGAGATGCAAGGGCGACAGTATGATCAATGCCCGCATCTTTGACGGAGATATAGTCTTCATCCGCGAGCAGGACATGGTGGCAAACGGCGAGATCGCCGCCGTTGTCGTAGGCGAAGAAGCCACCCTCAAGCGTGTCTACTACTACCCCCATGAGCAAAAAATGATCCTTGTGTCCGAAAATCCCGCCTACCCGCCCCTCAGCTATCAGGGTGCGGCTCTTGACGAGATACGCATACTTGGCAAAGCCGTGGCTTTCCAGTCCGAGATCAGGTGACGAATATGGATACCGCTATGCTTATAAGCACGGTCACAAGGCTGATCGCAGACAAAAAGTGGGCCGCTCTCAAGCTCGAGCTGTCTCAGCTTGAGGCTATAGATATTGCCGACTGTCTGTTTGCTCTGTGGGATGATGAGGAGATAGGCGACGATACTCTGGCGCTTATTTTCCGCGTATTGCCAAAAGAGCTGGCATCCGAGGTATTCTCCGAGCTGGACAATGATATGCAGCAGGTGCTGGTGCAGGCATTCAGCGACAGTGAGCTGCGTGAGATTATGAGCGAGCTGTATCTGGACGATGCCGTTGATATTATCGAAGAAATGCCCGCCAACGCGGTCAAGCGACTGCTTCAGGCGGTGGATTCCGACACACGCAAGACCATCAACCACCTGCTCAACTATCCCGAAAACAGCGCGGGCAGCATTATGACCACCGAGTACGTGTCACTCAGACCCGATATGACGGTTGCCCAGTCCTTTGAGCGGATACGCAAGACCGGTGTGGACAAAGAAACCGTCTACACCTGCTACGTTCTGGACGGCAGCAGGCGGCTTGTGGGCATCGTCACGGTCAAGGATCTGCTGCTCGCAGACTATGAACAGACGGTAAGCGAGATAATGGAAGACCACGTCATCTCGGCAAACACCCTGACCGATCGCGAAGAGGTGGCGCACACCCTGAGCCGATACGCATTCCTCGCTCTGCCTATCGTGGACGGTGAAAACCGACTGGTTGGTATAGTCACGGTCGACGATGCTATCGACGTTTTGTAGGAAGAAACAACCGAAGACCTGGAAAAAATGACCGCTATCACCCCCTCCGAGCGCTCCTA
>JAFYMQ010000209.1 GCA_017556565.1 Clostridia bacterium
GCTTCTTTGGAGACTACGCCGCTATCCCATGTGTGGGTGTGGGGAGGTGTGACAGGCTCGGTAGTGCCGCCCTGATCACCGGTCTGGGTGTTGTCACCCTGGTTGCCGGTGTCGGTGCTGCCCTGATTGCCGGTCTGGGTGTTGTCACCGGTGTTGCCGGTGTCGGCGCTGCCCTGATTGCCGGTCTGGGTGTTGTCACCAGTGTTGCCGGTGTCCTGATTGCCGGTATTGCCGCTGTTGCCGGTCTGCTCGTTGCCGGTGTCAGTGCTGCCGCTGTTGCCGCCGTTGCCGGTGTTGCCGGTGTCAGCGGTTGTGTCTTCCTTGCCGCAGCCTGCAAAAGCAAGCAGAGTAAACATCATGGCCAAAGCCAAAATAACAGACAAAACTTTTTTCATATTCGATGTTCCTTTTCATTAGTTTTCCCGTCTTGGGTATACTATAACTTTATCATAATTGGACAGGCGTGTCAATGTATGTTATAATTATGTTACAATTTACCTGCAAAGGGGTGAAAGGGTTGGAATACGTCGTCACAGCCGCCGACGAGGGCAAAATGCTGCGCGAACTGCTGCGGCAGGATCTCAGGCTTTCGGCATCGCTGATGCGCAGGCTCAAGACTGTCGAAGATGGCATTATGCTGGACGGAAACAGAGTCACCGTACGCGCCACGGTCCACGCGGGGCAAAAGCTGAGCCTCAAGACCGAGGACAGCGCAAGCTCGCCCAATATTGAGGCAGCCGCAGGCTCTCTTGACATTGTGTATGAGGACGACGATCTGCTGGTGATAAACAAGCCTTTCGGTATGCCTGTTCACCCATCCCCCGGTCACGGAAACGATACGGTTGCCAATATTATGGCATACAGGGCCCAGCGTGACGGTGTGGCATTTGTGTTCCGCGCCGTAAACCGCCTTGACAGCGGCACGGGCGGACTGATGTGTATTGCAAAAAATGCCCACGCCGCCGGCCTGCTCAGCGCGCAAATGGGGCAAAAATCGGTCAAGCGGGTCTATGAGGCCATATTGGTGAGCGAGCTTGAACAAGACTGCGGTACCATCGACCTGCCCATCGGACTGTGCCCGGGCAGCGGCATCAAACGTTGCGTAGTTGATACCGGCGAGACCGCCGTCACACACTATCGGATGCTTGAGCGCGCATGCGGTCTGACCCGCGCCGAAATCGAGCTGGAGACGGGCAGGACACACCAGATACGGGTGCATTTTTCCCATCTGGGGCATCCTGTGTGGGGCGATTTTATGTACGGGCAGGAGCAGGATATGCGCGGCTGGGCGCTGTTTTCAAAAAAACTGACCCTTGTCCATCCCCGCACCGGGGAAACGCTGACGGTGTGCGCAGACCCGCCCGAGTTTTTCGACAGACTGATGAAGAATGCAGAGTGCTGATGGCAGAATGCAGAATGCTGAAGGCAGAATTAAAGTGTCGGCTGACGACCACCGAATAAACAGGTACCTCCCCTCGGTCATTTTTCTGCAAAAAAATGACAGCTCCCCTTGGTATACAAGGGGAGCTTTTTTCTTGTCGCGTCAGCGGCAGATTCATTTTACTTCTTGTTGATGCGCTCAAGGGCTGTGACGTAGCCTTCGCCATAGTTGAGGCAGCGGTTGATACGGCTGATGGTGGCGGTGCTGACACCGGTTTTTTCCACAATTTCGCTGTATATCATACCCTCGGACAACATTCTTGCCACCAAAAATCTCTGCTTGAGGGCAATAAGCTCGTTGACCGTGCACAAATCGTCAAACAGCGCGTAGCACTCGTCTACCGTCTCAAGGGACAGTATCGCCTCGAACAGCTTGTCCAGATTTTCATCCCTGATGTTTTTTCTCATATTCCAAAACCTCCCTGAGATCGTCTATAACCTTGCAGCCGCACTCGAGCAGCCGCTCTTTGTCCTGATGTCCGCCCGAAAACAGAAAGCACTCGCTGCCTATAGCCTGCGCCAGCTCCCGATCGTGGCTCAAATCGCCCACGACCAGCGCCGTTTTGGGGTCGATGCCCTGCGCTTTTATCCAGCGGCTGCCCCGCTGCACCTTGCTCTCGCAAATATCATCCTCGGCGCCGCACACCCCGTCAAGATATGGCAAAAATCCGAACTCGTCCAAAAGCGCCAGCAGCTTTCCCTGCTCAAAGGATGACACAACGCACTGGCGCACCCCACGCGAATGCAGCTCGCGTACGGTCTCAAAAGCGCCCTTGCCGCAAGTGATAAGGTGGCGGTAACGCTCGTAGCCCTGATGGTATTCCTTTGAGAGAAAATCGAAGGTAACGCGCTCAAGATCAAAGTGCTTTTCGTAATAACGTGTGATGGGCATATCCATGTTGCGGCGGTACTGCTCCACGTCGGTCAGGGGCAGGCCGCACTTGTGCAGGGTGTCATTGACAGAGCATACGGCGGTCTGCACGTCGTCTATCAGCGTACCGTTAAAATCCCATATCACACAACAAATCAAATGACCACATCCTTGTGTTTTATATCATACACCAAGCGCCCCAAAAATGTCAACAATTTAAAGTGTTAAAGTGTGATAATTTGTAGAGAAAAGATAAGCAGTGTGTAAAGTGAAGTCGGGATTATGTACGCATATAATTATATCTGACAGGTTTTTTGCATTTGTTGTTCTTGCAAGATGCATTTTGGCATAGTATAATATAATATTGGTAAAGTATAAGCGCGAGGCAATGAATTGCAGCTGCCGCTGCATGAATTGAAAGCCGATGCTTTCATGAATTGCCCTGCGGGCATGAATTGCGGTTAACACCGCATGGCGGACTTATTTAATAACGTCGGCAAAGCCGACACCTTCATGCAATCTGCGATTGCAATTCATGGCGTAGCCAATTCATGACAATTTTTGTCAATTCATGCGCCATCGGCGCAATTCACTATAGGGAGTTACTATGATAATTCACAATCTAAATGTCAACTACATATTCGAGCCTATTGCCAATGCTCCTACCGTGTTGTTTTTGCACGGCTGGGGTGCGCCGTTTGAGATCTACAAGCCGCTTTTGGACTACATTCGTGCAAAAGGCTACGGCATTGCGGCTTTTGACTGTCCCGGTGTGGGCAAGACTCAGGAGCCTCTGTCTCCCCTGACTCTGGACGATTACGTCAGCTTTACCCTTGAGTTTTGCCGCAACATAGGGCTTGACAGCGCGGTGCTTTTTGCCCACTCCAACGGCGGCAGGATCGCGCTGCGCCTGATGAGTGACAAAGACTGCCCCCTGTCTGTCACCCGCGCCGTGCTGATGGATGCCGCGGGCGCACCTTCGCCCAAAACCTTCCGCCAGAAGGCTTCTCTGCGGCTTTACAAGTGTCTGCGTGTGCTGGGCACGGCGCCCCTTTTGCGTTCGCTGTTTTCCGAGCTGTACGAGACCGTGCGCGACAAGCGCTCCAGCGCCGACTACCGCGCCGCCTCCCCCGTAATGAAAAAGACCATGTCCAACCTATTGTCGGTTGATCTGACCCCCGTTATGCCCGCGATAGATGCCGACGTGCTGCTCGTCTGGGGCGAAAACGACACCGCCACCCCCCTCAGCGAGGGCAAAAAAATGGAGAGTCTTATCAAAAACTCGGGTCTTGCGCCCATTGCGGGTGCGGGCCACTACCCCTATATCGACAATCCGCGACAGTTTTACGCTGTGCTTGATGCTTATCTTTGAGACCTTGTCTGAGGTGATTTATGAAGCTTGCTGTTGTTTCTCTCGGTGCTCTCGTCTGTCTGTATATGACCCTGCGCAGAAGCGTGCATCTGTTCCAGCTTGAGAGCTACCAGTTCCCCGGCTACAAACGCGCTGTAAAAACCCATCAAAAGGGCTTTTTTGCGCCCAAGACCCTGTTCCCCATGGCGGTTTTTGCGATCTTGGCGGCTTTTGCGCCCTATTTTTCCCCTCTTGCGGCGGCATTTTTCGTGCTGCTCAACCCCAAACAGAAGATGAAAAAGCCGCTGGTGTTCACACCTCGCGTTCGCAGGCTGTGCGCTGTGTCGGTTATCCTGACCGCCGCTGTTTGCGCACCTTTTGCATTGCTCGGCGTGTGGGCGCTGGGCATTGCCGCCGCGGCTGCGGTTATTTTGACACCTTATCTGCTGATTGCATGGGGACGCGTCTGCGCACCTATGGAAAAGGCTATTTCTCAGGGCTACATAAACGATGCCCGCCGCATCCTGCGTGATCACACAAACCTCAAGGTGGTGGGCATCACAGGCAGTTTTGGCAAAACAAGTACCAAGTATTTTCTCTATGACCTGCTGAGCCAGAAATACAACGTCTACATGACCCCCGGCAACTTCAACACAACCTTGGGCGTTACCCGTGCCGTGCGCGAGGGACTGCTGCCTCAGCACGAAATATTCCTGTGCGAGATGGGTGCGCGGCACGTGGGCGACATCAAAGAGATCTGCGAGCTGGCTCAGCCCGATATTGCCGTTATCACGTCGGTGGGCAAGCAGCATCTTGAGACCTTTGGCTCATTGGAGCGGGTGCTCAGCACCAAGCTTGAGCTCCACGACGCGGTCAAAGACTGCGGCAGCACATTTGTCAACGTTGACAGCGCACCTCTGCGTGATGCTCTGCCCAAGCTTGAGGGTGATATTATCACCTGCGGCGCAGGCGGCGGCTACTATGCAAGCGGCATCACCGCCGACAAAAACGGACTCAGATTCACTATCCACACCCCCGAGGGTGACAGTCAGGAGTTTTCCACACGGCTGCTGGGCGATGCCAACGTGCAGAATCTTACGCTGGCCATTGCCTGCACCCATCGGCTTGGCGTCAGCCTCAGACAGATGGTGCCTGCCGTACGGGCACTCAAGAGCGTACCCCACCGCCTGGAGCTGAAAAATGCCGGGGATATGACCCTGATCGACGATGCCTACAATTCCAACCCTGAGGGCGCGAAAATGGCGCTGGATGCGCTGGCACTTTTTGCCCCGTGCAGGGTGCTTGTTACTCCCGGACTTGTTGAGCTTGGCGCAAGCCAGCAGGAAGAAAATCGGGCGCTGGGCGAGTATGCCGCCGGTTGCTGCGATCTTGCCATTATCGTGGGCGCTATCAACCGCGATGAGCTGGCACGCGGACTCAGATCGGGCGGCATGACAGACAGCCAGATCATCACCGCCAAGACCATTGAGGAGGCGCTCAGGCAGCTGCCCGCAGGCGGCAAGACCGTGCTGCTGCTCAACGATCTGCCCGACAACTATCTGTAAGTGAGGTTTGATACTATGAAAATCACCGTTGGCGTTTTCTTTGGCGGCTGCTCGGTGGAGCATGAGGTCTCGGTCATATCCGGACTGCAGGCTTTTGCCGCACTTGACCGCGAAAAGTACCTGCCCGTCCCCGTCTATCAGGCAAAGGACGGCAGCTTTTATACCGGGGAGGCTTTTGGCAATATCGAATCCTACCGTGACACAAATGCTCTGCTCAAGAAAGCAACCCAGGTGCAGCTTGTCCGCGAAAAGGGCAAGGTATGGCTCAAAAAACTGTCGGGATTTAACAAAAACCTGTGCGCTCTTGACGTGGCTCTGCCGGTTTATCACGGCACGGGCGGTGAGGACGGATGTTTTCAGGGTATGCTGGAGCAGCTCAAGCTGCCCTATGCAGGCTGCTCTGTGACCGCCTCGGCGCTGGGTATGGACAAATACCTGATGAAGGGGGCTTTTGCTCTTGCGGGCGTGCCCTGTCTGGACAGCTTGAAAATCAGCCGCAGCAGGTATTTTAGCGATCCCGATGGGGTCTGCAGCCGGGTGGAAGGCAGATTTGGCTTGCCTGTTATCGTCAAGCCCTGCAATCTTGGCTCAAGTGTGGGTATCGGCAAGGCAAAGAGCATAGACTCGCTGAAAGAAAAGCTTGAGGATGCATTCCTCTATACCGATAACGTTCTGTGCGAAAAATGTATCGAAAATCTGACCGAAATCAACTGCTCGGTTCTAGGCGACAGCGACGAGATGGTTGCTTCGGTCTGTGAGCAGCCTCTCGGCGCAGGCGAGATACTGTCCTATGCCGACAAGTACCAAAAGGGCGGCGGAAGCAAGGGCACCAAGGGCGCAAAAACCGCCAGTGCAAAGGGTGCAGAAAGCGGCATGGCAAGTCTGTCGCGGCTTGTTCCCGCACCTCTGGACGAAGATATGACCAAAAAGGTGCAGGAGACCGCCAAGGCAGCTTTTGAGACTATCGGCGGCGAGGGCATCGCAAGAATAGACCTGATGATAGACGGCGACAGCGGTGAGCTGTACGTAAACGAGATAAACACCCTGCCCGGCAGTTTGAGTTTTTATCTGTGGGAGGCGGCGGGAGTAAGCTTTTCCGAGGTGCTTGACCGACTTATCTCGCTGGCTTTCAAGCGGCAGCGCCGCAGGGATGCGCTGACCGTAAGCTTTGACAGTAATCTGCTCCAGACCGCAGCAATAGGCGGCACAAAGGGAGCTAAGGGAGCTAAGAGCTAAGAGCTAAGAGCTAAGAGCTGATGTGTCGGCAAAGCCGACCTATTAAATAACGTCCGCTCCGCGGACACCATAGCTATTAGCTATTAGCTATTAGTTATTAGCTATTATCCAAGGAGTTTTTATGTTTGCACTTCTCACATCCATCCAATCTCTGCTTGACAATGGCACTCACGTTGTGGTCGCCATTGACGGGCGCTGCTGCAGCGGCAAGACTACTCTTGCCGCATTTTTGGCGCGCAGATTTGGCGGCAGAGTGGTGCATATTGACGACTTTTTTCTCCCCTTTGACCTGCGTACCCCCGACAGACTGGCGCAAATCGGCGGCAATATTCACACCGAGAGGCTGATGCAGGAGGTACTGTCCCACATACGGGACACCGAACTGTACTATAATAGGTTCAGCTGCCGCAACGGTCGGTTTGAGCAGGTCAGGCTGACAGGTGGGGCGCTTACGGTGGTCGAGGGGTCTTATTCGCTGCTGCCTCAGCTTCGGGATTTTTATGATCTTACGGTTTTTTGCACCATCGGTGCTTCTTCCCAGCGCAAGCGTGTGACGGCACGGGAGGGAGAGAGGGCACAGATGTTTTTTGACCGATGGATACCTATGGAGGAGCGGTATTTTGCCGCATACCACAACCCCGTCGCCGCCGATATCACATTGGATATGGAGGATGTACAATGCTCAAACTGATCTCAGGGCCTGCGGGCAGCGGAAAAAGCCGCCTGATCTACAGTAAAATAGCCGAACTTGCCTCACAACAGAAAGAAAGCCTGCTTATCGTGCCCGACAGTATGTCTCATCTTGCCGAACGCAGGCTTCTTTTGCACTGTGGGAACAAGGTCTCCCGCTATGCCCGTGTCTGCACTCTGTCGCGGCTGGCAAAAGACATCCTCGCCGCCGCGGGAGACAAGACCCAATATCTGGATCAGGGCGGACGGGTGCTGTGTATGTACCGCGCCATAAGCTCGCTGCGCGGCAGACTGCGCTATTTTGACGACCGTCTGCAGCGCCCCGCGCTGGTCTCTGCCATGCTGGACACGGTAAACGAGTTTATATTTTCGGGGGTCAGCGAGACCCATCCTGCCCTCTACAGTCCCAATCTCGGGGCAAAAATGGAGGACATCCGCGACATTTATACCGCCTATATGGACATCTGCCGCGCAGGAAGTCTTGACCCTGCGCTGATGCTTGACCGCGCCCGTGAAAGGGCATCGGGCAGCAGGCTTCTCCGCAGCAAGCATCTGTTCTTTGACGATTTTTCCTCATATTCGGAGCAGAAGATGCGGTTTATCGAGACTGTGCGCGAAAACTGCGCAAGCTGCACCTTTGCGCTGATGACCAACGGCGACCGCGTCACATTCGCGGACGCACACAAGATGGCAGACCGCCTGCTTGAGTCGGCTGCCAAAAAGGGCGAGGAGCGTGAGATTGTTACCCTGCCCTTTGCCCGCGAGGGGAGATGCGCCGAGCTTAATGCTCTGGAGCAGCTTTTTGAGGCGGACAAGACACCTTACAGCGGTGAGAGCAGCGGCTGCGTGCAGCTGTATTCTGCAAAAGACGAGCGGGAAGAATGCGAGCTTGCCGCCGCTATTGTGCGCCGCCTGACCGCAATCGAGGGTGCGCGGCTGCGCGAAATTGCGCTGGTCTGCGGCAGCGAGGAGGCCTATCAGGGGCTTGTGCAGGGCGCGTTTATCCGCTACGGTATACCTTGCTTTTTCTCCCGACGTGAAGAGGTGCTCAAAAAACCCGCTTTTGCCGCCGCTCTGGGCCCGCTGATGTGCGTCAGCGACGGTATGCGGCTCGATCAGGTGCTGCAGTATCTGCGCTGCGGTCTGCTGGACGTGTCCGACGACGGACTGTGCAAGCTGGAAAACTACGCCCTGCTCTGGGGCATATCGGGCAAGGCCTGGTTTGAGCCTTTTTATAAGCCGACCTGCGGTTTTGAGACATCATTCGGCGATGACGGCGCCCGACTGGACGCACTCAACAAGCTGCGTGACAAGCTTATGTCACCCCTCAACGAGCTTAAAAACCGCACCGGCGGCACACAATCGGGCGGTGAGTTTGCCGATACCTATCTTGAGTTTTTGGCTTCTGTCAAGCTGCACAGTCGGTTTGAAGACCGCATCAGACAGCTTGAAAAAGCCGGCAAAATGCAGCAGGCACAGGAATACGCCCAGCTGCACAGTATTCTGACAAACGCAATCGCTCAGCTCAAGGCCGTATGCGGCGAGCTGAGTATGGATATAGGCGAGTTTACCAAGCTGCTGCGGCTGACACTCAGTCAGTATGACGTCAGCTCTATCCCCTCTTCGCTGGACAGCGTGACTTTTGGCCCGTTTTCACGGCTGAGCCCCTTTGGCATCAAGCATCTTATCGTGCTTGGCGCAAGAGCGGGCGCTCTGCCCCCCGATGCGCCTTCGGGCAGTATGATCGGCGAGAGCGAGCGCGACTCGCTGGAGCGTGAGGGCATCTATCTGCCCCGCGCCGAGGGCAAGGCGCTGAGCCAGCAGAGCGACGTGTACCGCGCATTCAATGCTCCCTCAGACA
>JAFYMQ010000210.1 GCA_017556565.1 Clostridia bacterium
CAGACCTGCTGGGTCATTTATTTTGTGCTGCAGGGCGATCTGGTCAGCGCCGTCGTCTGCGGATTCAGCGCCATTATTCTGGCACTCCTCTCCAAAAAAGATCGGTGGAAATGGACCGCCCACCCCGCAATGCTGGCTTTTTATATCAGCGTGTTTGTCGTGTTTTCGCTGCTGACGTTCCGTGTTTGGAACGATATCTTCCCGCTTATTGCCGGTATATTTATGGTCATTGCCAACAGTCGCTCCTCGGAAAAGAAGCTGCGCAAGTTTGCACTTATCTATTGCATCTGTTGGCTGCTTAACAGTATTACCAAGCTGTACGCCGTCGCCCTTGTCTGTGACGTGTTCAGTCTTGTGTCCAACATAGTCTCCATGATCCGGTACCGCGACAAGAAGTAATTTTTGGCTCGAATTGCCAATTTATATTTTTCTTGGAAAAAATCGGTTTGTGTAGTATAATAATATACAACGCTGCTAAGCGCTGTTGCGCTTGGCAGCAGGCACAAATATCGGTGCCCTGCCACTCGGCAGGGCATTTTTATTTAGTTATTTTTGCTTTGTATTATATCGTCTTGGTTTTTACCAAAATATTCAGGAGATTTTTATGACAGAGGTTGTTGCTGCCCTGATATGGGATAAGGACAAGTTTATGATTTGCCAGCGGCCTGAGCACAAAGCTCGCGGCCTTTTGTGGGAGTTTGTCGGCGGTAAGGTTGAGCCGGGCGAGAGTAAAGAACAGGCTCTCATCCGCGAGTGCCGCGAGGAGCTGGGGATAACCCTTTCTGTCGGAGATGTTTTTATGGACGTGGTGCACGAATATCCGGATATCAACGTTCATCTCACGCTGTTTAACGCTGCCATTTCCGCCGGCACGCCCCAAAAACTCGAGCACAACGACATCAGGTGGATCACACCGGCAGAAATACCCGATTATAATTTTTGCCCCGCCGATGAGGAGATACTGACCAAACTTCGCGACACAAATATTTCAGAGAGGTGACACAATATGCCGCTGCAGATAGTTCGTCAGGATATTACAAAAATGCACGTTGACGCCATCGTCAATGCTGCTAACGAGTCCCTGTTAGGCGGTGGAGGGGTTGACGGTGCCATTCATCACGCCGCAGGACCCGGGTTGCTCGCCGAGTGCAGAACACTTGGCGGCTGCAAGACGGGCAAAGCCAAGATCACGGGCGGTTATAACCTACCCGCGAAATACGTAATACATACGGTTGGTCCGATCTATAACGACGGCAAGCATGGCGAAAAAGCGCTGCTTGAATCCTGCTATCGCGAGTCTTTGGCTCTTGCGAAGGAGCATAACTGTAAAACGGTCGCCTTCCCGCTTGTCTCGGCGGGCGTGTACAGATACCCCAAAGATCAGGCGCTGAAAGTTGCGGTCGACGTTATCAGCGACTTCCTTGCTGAAAACGAAATGACGGTTTATATCGCCATACTCAACAAGGCGTCATATAATATCGGCGAAAAATTGTTCTCTGATATTGCCGAGTACATTGACGATAATTATGAGGAGGAGCATACCGATTACAGCCGTGAGCGTATTTGCATGAATGCTCCGGTAGCATCAATGGCTCCATACCGGGCAGGACGAAAGAAAAACGATGTTGATCTTGCCGAAATGTGCGAGTGCAAAGCTATGCTTGTTGAGGATGACCTGGATGATAAACTCAAGCAGCTCGACGAGAGCTTTGCGCAAATGCTTCTGCGAAAGATCGACGAAAAAGGCATGACCGATGCCGAGTGCTACAAAAAGGCGAACATCGACCGTAAACTGTTCTCAAAAATCCGCAGTGATGTTCACTATAAGCCGAGCAAACCCACCGCACTGGCGTTTGCAATATCGTTGGAGCTTTCTTTGGCTGAGACCGAAGATATGCTTCGCAAGGCGGGATTTGCGATATCGCGCAGCAACAAGTTTGATATAATCATCGAATACTTTATCAGTAAGGGAAACTACAACATTTTTGAAATCAACGAGGCGCTGTTTGCATTTGATCAGAGTTTGTTGGGAGCGTGAATTACGAACAGATAATACGCACTGATTTGCAGAGAAGCTTTGACAGTATCAAATGTTTCTTAGACGATAAAGATTTGAAAAGCTGAACTCTGTATCGTGTGAACATTAAAGTAGTCTATGAAATCGGAAGCAGGAAGGCTTAAGCTTATATGCAGCCCCAAATGCCCCACCTGCCCAAAGGCGAGAAAGTGACTCGATGACAATCAAATCGAATATGAACCCGAGGATACCCCCAATGTTCAATAAAATGATTGTCGCATGACAAGCGACCAAACCTCTCTTGGTGAGTGTCATAATGAAGACACAACAACACAAAGAGAGGTTTTTATTATGAAAAACAACATTACCGAACTGGTCTTTATTCTTGACCGCAGCGGCTCTATGGCGCCCCTGGTGGAGGACACCGTCGGCGGCTTTAACTCGATGATAGAAAAGCAGCGCAAACAAGATGGCGAGTGCTATGTCTCTACCGTTCTTTTTGCTAATCGCAGCGAGGTGCTCCACGACCGTGTCAGACTTTCTGAGATCAAGCCGATGACCGACAAAGATTACACCGCTTATGGCGCGACTGCGCTTATTGATGCGCTGGGCGATGCGATCCATCATATCGGCAACGTTCACAAGTATGCCCGTGCCGAGGATGTGCCTGCTCGTACCGTGTTTATCATCACGACCGACGGCATGGAAAACGCAAGCCACAAATATTCAAGTGAGCAGGTAAAAATGATGATCGAGCGCCGGAAGGAAAAGTACGGCTGGGAGTTTTTGTTCATCGGAGCAAACATCGATGCCGTAGAAACCGCCGCAAGATACGGAATTGACAGAAACCGCGCCGTCAACTACAACGCCGACAAAGAAGGCACTCAGCTGGTCTACGAATCCATAGCAACAGCCGTATGCGACGTGCGCAGATGCGAGGCTATACCCGACAACTGGAGCGCAAAAATCGACGAGGATTACAAAAAACGCAGCAAGAATAGGTGACAGCGCCGGAATTGTGATATCTGCCGGGTTGAATGGCATTTGCTGGGCCATGGCATTTAGGGGGCTCTTGCCCCAGCCGAGGTTTGCGGTCAGTTTTTGAAAAGTGGGTCCCCGCCAAAAGCC
>JAFYMQ010000211.1 GCA_017556565.1 Clostridia bacterium
ATATGCTTGTTGCACGACTGATCCCCACCACCTACAAGGGTTTTGACAAGATCGCCGACTATATCAAAAAAGGCGACGTAAGATTCTGCAATCTGGAGACCGTACTGCACAAGGGCGAAAACTACGGCAACCAGTTCAACGGCGGCTCTTTCCACGGCTCTGACCCCAGAGTACTCAAGATCGCACGGGAGTTCGGATTTAACAGCCTGTCTTTTGCAAACAACCATACATTCGACTTTGGCTACGGCGGACTTCTGTCCACTCTCGACGAGCTGGACAATGCGGATTTTGTCCACACCGGTGTGGGCAGAAATCTGGACGAGGCTGCCGCCCCCGCATATATCGAGTGTGAGGACAGCCGCGTGGCGCTGATATCTTTTACCGCGTCTTTTGTCAACGATGCGGCTCTGGCAGGCAAGCAGTCCCGCCGCTTCCCCGGCAGACCGGGCGTAAACGGTCTGCGTCTTAATGAGCACGTTGAAGTGCCCGAGGAGCATTTCAGGTACATCAAGGATATCTCCGACAACAGCGGCATCAACGCATCTGTCGCCATCTCCCGCAAAGAAGGCTACACCCAGACCAAAGAAAGCGACACCCAGGTCATACTGGGCTTCAATAAAATGAAGTTTATCAAGGGTGACAAGCTCAAATACCACGCAAGCTGCAATCAGACCGACATTGCCCGCCTGCAAAAGGCCATCACCGAGGCACAGGCACAGTCGGACTACATAATAGTCAGCATCCACGCACATCAGACCGGCGGCGCTACCAAGGAGACCGTGCCCGAGTTTCTTTCTGAGTTTGCCCACACCGCCATTGATATGGGCGCACATGCAGTCATCGGTCACGGCCCGCATCTTCTGAGACCTCTGGAGATATACAGCGGCAGACCTATATTCTACTCGCTGGGCGACTTTATGCTGCACAACGAGAGCTTCGGCGCTGCGCCCGAGGACTTTTTTGAAAAGTACAAGCTGACCTCCGACGATCCCCTGTGCGAGGTTTACCGCAAGCGCTCCCGCGGCTACACCTGCGGCCTGCTGACCGACAGCCGTATGCTTGAGGCGGTCGTGCCCTACTTTGAGTTTGACGACGGCAAGCTGACAAAGCTCGAGCTGATGCCCATCGAGCTGGGATTTGACAAGCCCCGCTACCGCACCGGCGACCCTGTATTCTGCCCCGACAAGGGTATCATCGAGCGCTATGCCGAGATGAGCGCACCCTACGGCACCAGGATCACCGTGGACGAAAACGGCTTTGGCACAGTTGTTCTTGACTGAGCCAAGCCATAACTCTGACAGTATCGGATCATATATAATTTTATATTTTACAAATTATATGTGATCGGGTTACAATAATACAAAACCCAATTATTTATGGAGGAATTATGAAACAGCAGGTTATTGAAAAAATACTTGAATACAAGGCTATCGCAATAGTCCGCGGCGTGTACGGCGAAGATTGCCTCAATCTTGCCAAGGCTCTGTGTGCAGGCGGCATCAAGCTGCTTGAGGCTACATTTGACCAGAAGAGTCAGCAGGAGCGCGAAAAGACCGTCGAGACCATCAAGCTGCTTTGCCGCGAGCTGGGCGACAAGATGCTCTTTGGCGCAGGCACAGTCACCACACCCGAAATGGTACAGATGGCAAAGGACGCGGGCGCTACATTCATCATCTCCCCCGACACCTGCGAGGAGGTCATCCGCGCTACAGTAGATGCCGGTCTGGTATCCATCCCCGGTGCGCTGACCCCCACCGAGATCGCTCAGGCTCACCGCTATGGCGCTGATTTTGTCAAGGTATCCCCCGCCAACCGCATGGGCCCCGCATACATCAAGGACGTTGCCGCTCCCCTGAGCCACGTGCGTATGCTGGCAGTAGGCGGCGTTGACGGCAACACCGTCAAGGATTATTTTGCCGCAGGCGCGGTGGGTGCAGGCGTGGCAAGCTGCCTGTTCAAAAAAGACTGGATCAAAAACGGCGAGTGGGATCGCATCACTCAGGCTTCCCTCGACTTTACCTCTCTGCTCTGAAAACACAAGGAGACTGCAATATGAACCGATACAGCTACAGCTATGACATAGCCGTGGTCGGCGGCGGCCCTGCAGGACTTGCAGCCGCCATCACCGCTGCGCGCAAGAGCAAAAAAGTAGTTATTATCGAAAAAAACGGCTATCTCGGCGGCAATCTGACCATCGGCATACCGCCGCTGGGATTTTTGGACGAGAACGGCAGGCAGTGTATTGCGGGATTTGGCGAGGAGTTTATAGAAAGGCTCAAAGCTGACGGCGCCTGCTACGGTCACCGCTACTGCCCCAAGCACAACTCGGTATCCAATCTTGACGCCGAGTATGTCAAGATCGCGGCTTTTGAGATGTGCAGGGATGCCGGTGTGGACGTGCTGCTGCATCTTGAGACCCTGTCTGTAGAGTGTGCGGACGGCAGGATCAAGAGCGCACTTTTTTACGGCAAGTGCAATCAGGTCACAATCACTGCCGATATATTCATCGACTGCACAGGTGACGGAGACCTGAGCTATCTTGCAGGCTGCCAATATGAAAAGGGCCGCGGCGAAAAGGGCGAGCTGATGCCCCCTACCGTCATGTGCACCATAGAGGGCGTGGACGACAGCAAGCTGCTCGACCACATCGAGCAGCACCCCGATGAGATGCGCCCCATGTGCGCCACAATCGACACTCCCACAGGATATGACGCGGCGTATTTCAAGGCCGATCCCAACTATATTTTCGTGGGCATGACCACCCTGTTCGACAAGCTGAAAAAAGAGGGCAAGAACCCGGTCGCACGCGGAAATATGATCGTCATAAACGGCGTGCACAAGGGACAGATGTACGTCAACACCACACGTCTGCTCCACGTTGATGCCACCGACGTGCTGGATCTGACCCGTGCCGAGATAGAGGGACACCTGCAGCTCAAAAAGCTGGTGGAGGTGTTCAGACAGTACGTGCCCGGATTCGAAAACTGCTATATCTCCTCCATTGCGCCCTCGCTGGGCGTGCGCGAGACACGCAGATTTTTGGGCGAGCGGTACGTGACCTATCAGGATGCGCTCAGCGCAAACGTGCCCGATGACACAATATGTCTGTCGGGCTACAAGATAGATATACATTTTGACGGCCCCGCAGGCACACTGTTCCAGAAGGTTGACAAGCCTTTCGGCGTGCCTTACGGAGCGCTGGTCAGCCGTGATATGAACAATCTGCTGTTTGCAGGCAGAAATATCTCGGTGGACGAGCACGTTATAGGCTCTACAAGAGTTATGTCCTGCTGCATGGCTATGGGTCAGGCGGCAGGTTTGGGCGCCTGCATGGCGCTGGACGGCAACTGCCCGCCCAAAAGCGTGGATATTGCCGCGCTGCGTTCAGAGCTGCTGGCTCAGGGCGCAATACTCAGCATGGAATAAAAATCGACAGACAAAAAGCAGCAGGCCGAGCCTGCTGTTTTTTGTATTTGATTACGGGTGCAAATATCTTTACACACAGAGCGGCAGGCATTATAATGGTAGCATAACCGAAAACACCCTATGGAGGATATTATGAAAAAGATCGAAATAAACAGTTTTCTGGATTTTGTTTTTCCCTCTGCCCCTGCATTTTCTCCCGACGGCAGCAAGGTAGCATTTGTTGTGCAAAAGCCCTCCCTGGACAAGAACAAATATCTGGGTGATATTTGGCTGATGGACGTGTCCTCCGGTGAGTATCGTCAGCTGACACAGGGCGGCGATGCAAAGAGCTTTGTGTGGAGCAAGCGCGGTACTATTCTGTTCCCCGCCAGCCGCGACAACGGCACTATCGCGCCTCAGGGAGATACCTCCCGATGGTTTGAGATAGACCCCTGCGGCGGCGAGGCCAGGCTTGCTTTCGACCTGCCGCTCAAGGTGTCCACCATCTTCCCCGTTGATGACGACCGCTTTATCATTACAGCTGCCCATCAGCCCAAGCAGGACGAAAACGACCCTTTCACCAAAGCCGACTGCGATATTATAGAAGAAACACCCTTCTGGACAAACGGTATTTCGGGCATAACCTCGGGCAGACGCAAGACCCTATATCTGTACACCCACTCCACAGGTGAGCTCAAAGCTATCACCAGTGAGTGGTTTGACACAACCAGCTACTCTCTCCGCGGAGACAAGCTACTCTACAAGGGCTCTGAGTGGCGCGGCGCCAAGGATCGGCTCTACTACGATGGATATTGGCTGTATGATCTGGCATCGGGCGAGACGAAGCAGGTGCTTGCTCCCGGCACCATCCGCACGCAGTCATTCTGTCTGTGGGACGACAACACCGCGCTGGTTGCCGCCGCGGACGACAAGCGCTACGGACGGATGCAGTTTGTGGACTTCTACACCCTCGACATCGCAAGCGGATGCATCACTCCCTTTGTTCCCTATGAGGCCGAGGTTGGCAGCAGCACCACCGGTACAGACGCACGTCTCGGCGGCGGCAGATCGACCAAGCTTGACGGTGAGAGAT
>JAFYMQ010000212.1 GCA_017556565.1 Clostridia bacterium
CAAGTATGTCCAGGAAGATATGCTGTTTGACCATACTCTGGGCGAGCTGACCGTCCTCAAAGCCCGCGAAAAAGCCAAAGCAAAGAAGCTTACCGTTCTTGCCGAGCAGCCCGAGGACGAAACCGCCGCAGAAGAAACCGAAGAGCAGGAAACCAAGCCCGAGCCCGCTCCCGCCCCGGCAGCTGCCGAGGAGGACGAGGAGGATATGGAGGAGCTTGAGGAGGTCGAAGAGACTCCCGCCAGCGTGGTGGAGATGATCACCGAGACCTTCAGCATGAACGCCGGACAGAGAATAGTCACCCCCAAGGTCATGGCAAAAAAGACCCCCCGCCGCCTGCCCAAGTTCATGCAGCGCCCCGCTCCCGAGACCGATGAGGAGATCGCCTGCGAGAACTTCCGTGTATTCGTCAAGTGGGCACTCACACTGCTGGCCTCCAACGAAAAGCTTACCCAGCTGGGCAAGCCCGAGTGCATATACGTCAACCTGCCTCAGATGCTGTCCTTTGTGCTGGACAAGGCCAACGAGGAGCAGGAGGAGAACGGCTATGAGTTCAAGCTGCTGGACAACGGCGAGTATGATGCCAATGTGCTGGTCAATCTTGAACTGTACGGCGGCTTCTTCCCCCGCGCAATAAATCCCGCCAACAGGATCTGACACTATGGACGTGCAGAGCTTTTATCTGGGCGCAGCATATCTGCTGGCAGCCGTGCTGGGACTGTGCGTGGGCAGCTTCCTCAACGTAGTCATCTACCGCGTCCCCGCGGGGATGAGCCTTGCAACTCCCTCGTCTCACTGTCCCAAGTGCAAGTACGTACTCAGATGGTACGACAATATCCCCGTACTGTCCTATCTGATACTGGGCGGCAAGTGCCGTAGCTGCCACGCAAAAATATCCTTCCGCTATACCGCGGTGGAGATAGCCAATATGCTGCTGTGGCTGCTGAGCGCGCTGCTTTTCTGGCAGGTGAATATAGCCTATGCCGTCATCTGCGCGCTGGCAAGCTCGGTATTCGTATGCGTGTTTTTTATCGATCTTGAGCACAAGCTGGTGTTTGACCGATTTGTGCTTATGCTGATCGCTCTCGGCATTGCCGCAGCCGTGGTCGATCCCTATTACTCGGCACTGTCCCACATCATCGGCGGTGTTGCGGGTTTTGCGGCATTTTATCTGATCGCATGGCTGTTTGAACGTATCCGTCACAAAGACGGACTGGGCGGCGGCGACATCAAGCTGACCGGCGCCTGCGGACTGCTGCTGGGCTGGCAGCGACTGCTGTTTGCCGTGCTGTGTGCAGCCGTGGTCGCAAGCGTGGTGCTGATAGTCCTGTCCCGCGTAAAAGGCGAGGAGGACACCGAGTATCCCTTTGCGCCGTTTCTTACCTGCGGTTTTGCTGTTGCAATGTTTTTTGGACATAGGATAATAAGCGCGTATCTTTCGCTGCTTGGCATATAACAGAAAGGGGTAGTTTTTTTGCCTGTTACATATAAATACGTGGCGGTCAATCTGCAAAAGCAGAAGTTCAAAGGCAAGTACATTGCCGAAGACGAAAAAGATCTTGCCGTTCAGCTTGCAAAACAGAATCTCTACCTGGTCTCGGCAACCGAGTACAAGGGCGGCACGCCCTCGGCGTTCTTTACCCTCGGTACTGGCAAGGTCGAACTGCGCGAACTGACTACGTTCTGCAGACAGTTTGCCATTATGATAAACTCGGGCATTCAGGCCCTCGACTGTATCGACGTGCTCAAGAACCAATCCTACAGCTCCTACTTCAAGGCTATCCTGCGCATTATCGCCGACGACGTCCGCGCCGGTGATATGCTGTCTGCAGCGCTGGAAAAGCACAAAAAAGTCTTCCCCGACTTTTTCGTCAGCATGGTTCACGTGGGCGAGGTCAGCGGAAAGCTGGAGATGGTATTCCTGTCCCTGGCAGACTACTATGAGTCTGACGCCGCCACCCGCCGCAAGGCAAAGAGCGCAATGGCATACCCCATGATGCTTGCAGGTATGACCGTGGGTATCGCGGTGCTGATGCTGGCATTCGTCGTGCCCCGATTCAAAGACGTGCTTGCCGAGCTTGACGTTGAGATCACCGGCTTTACCAAAGCCATCTACGGCATATCCGACTTTATCGTTTCCTACTGGCGTGTTATGGCGCTGCTTATTATCGCGCTGGGTCTGCTTTTGTTCGTGTTTTTGCGCACGTCCACCGGCAAAAAAGCCTTCGACGTGTTCAAGATCCGCTGCCCGCTGCTTGGCAAGGTCATGACCGAGCTGATTACCGCAAGATTTGCCCGCTCCTTCAGCATCCTGCTGTCCAGCGGTATGGATCTTGCGTCGGCGCTGGATTCGGTGGCGCGTATTCTGGGCAACAGCTATGTTGAGAGCAAGTTCCGCGCCGCATCCGATGAGGTACGCAGGGGCGTGACCATCACCGATGCGTTTGTCAAGTATAACATATTCCCCGATATGATGCTTCAGATGCTGGCGGTCGGCGAAAAGACCAACTCCCTTGACGAGGTTCTTTCCCGTTCCTGCACCTTCTTTGATGAGCAGGTCGAGTCAACGCTCAGCTCGCTTACAGCCAAGATCCAGCCTGCTATGCTGATCATAATGGGTCTGGTGGTCGGTACGCTGTTTATCGCGGTGTACGCACCTATGCTTTCTATTATGAACGGACTTGCCGTCTGAGTGTGGAGGTCTAACCAATGAATATAAACAAAGAATTACTCCAATTTTACGTATACAAAAAAGTCATCAAGAAAAAACAGTCGGAAAAGATCCTTGAGGACAGCTCCCGTCTGAACGTTCCCGTCAGGGACTACATGCTGGCAAAAGAGTGCGCCACCGACGTAAGCGAGCTGGCAGTTCTGGGTGACTACTACTGCATGCCCTACGTAGAGATCGATATGCTGGACATCGACAAGACC
>JAFYMQ010000213.1 GCA_017556565.1 Clostridia bacterium
CTGCCAGCATGGCGTAATGGCTGCGGCAGAGGGGGATAAGCAGGTTCATCAGTACGGTGGCGGCAAAGCCCCATGAGATGAGTTTTTTGGGCGAGATGCGGTCACCGCACACGCCGCTGACTATCTGACCTGCGCCGTAGAACACAAAGCTGCCTGTCAGCGACATGCCGAGGGCGGCTTTGCTCAGCCCGGTCTGCACCACCATCTCGGAGATGACCGCGCCGAAGTTGATGCGGGTAATGTAGCTCACCATGTACATAACGGTGAAAAGGACGGTAAGCTTGCCCGCCCTTGTCATTTTTGATGTATTCATTGTTCTGTACGTACCGAAAATCGGGTTATATTTCTTTTTCTCTGACCCGCTCGATCAGTTCGCCCAGTTTGCGGTTGACATAGTCATAATTGTCGCGCTTGTGGGGAACCTGACAGTCGGAGCAGTCTTTGTAGCCGTTGACCATCTTGAAGTTGCCGCCGCAATCTTTGCCCAATGCGTACAGGGGGCAATAGCAGAACAGACAATTGAAGTTGTCAGGGTCGGATGTTTTGTGGCAGGGAAAAAACTCGCAGTCACGATGGCTGATAAAGGCGTAGTTTTTGGTCTCGGGTGTTTTGATAGCCATATTTTACCTCCGTTTTTTGAACAGACTGTTCATACGGGCACGGATCTCTTCACGCTCCTGCTCGGTGGCAGGGATAAGCTGCGCGCCCGTGCAGGTATATACTACATGGTCGCCCTCGCGGGTGGTTTGGGGCAGGTCTTTTTCCAGATGGCGTTTGCCTTCCCCATCGGTCAGTACCCACACGTCACCTTCGCGGCGGTCTACGGTATACTGCTTATCGCTCTGTTGCAACCGAGATCTCCCCTTCCTTGACGGTAAAGGTCACATTTCCGCTCTGATCGGTGCGGTATATTTTGGAGCAATACTGCTGCAGGCGCTCCATAGGCTCTTTGTGGGGGTGGCCGTAGTCGTTGCCTGTGCCCAGACTGATAACGGTATACTCGGGTCTGATATAACTGAGCAGCTTTTCGCTGCTGCTGGTGTCGCTGCCGTGATGGGGCATCTTGAGAATATCCACTCTGCCGGGCAGGTACTCAAGATAGTCATCCTCAACGCCCTTTTCGGCATCGCCGGTCAGCAGCATGCTGACGCCCTGATACTCCACAAGCAGAACTGCCGACCAGTTGTTGAGGTTAGAGTTGCTGTAACCCTCCTCGGGCCAGACTACCGTAATATCCGCGCTGCCCAAAGTGAACTTGTCGCCTGCGTACACGTACTGTGCATCGCACTTTGTGTCCTCAATGGCGGTGAGCATGGCTTTGAACTCTCTGGTGGTATGCTCGCGCTCGGGCATCAAAAAGGTCTCGGGTGTGCAGGCACGGATAACCTCTGCCATGCCGCCCATATGGTCGGTGTGAGGATGGCTTGCAAGCATATATTTGAGCTTGGCGCTGCCCACAGCCTCAATGACCGTGTCGGCATATTCCTCTTCGCCGCAGTCTACCAGCATATACTCACCGTCGCAGCCCAGCAGTATGCTGTCGCCCTGACCTACGTCAATGACCTGCATAACAAAGCTGCCCTCGGTGTTCCACTCGGTTTTGTCTACCTGCTCTTCACCAAAATAGTAGTACACCAGCAAAACGATCGCCAGTACCAGAGCAAGCAGCGGGGGGAGAGATTTACCTTTTTTCTTTTTTCTTTTTGCGCTCATATCTTCACCTTATTTTATATTATACTCCGTACTCGCGGTCAAGGATCTCACGCGAGCGTGCCATATCTCTGTCTATTTGGCTGAGAAGTTCGGTCTCGCTGTCAAATCTGCGCTCGTCGCGAAGACGCTGCACAAGCTCGACTGCGGCAGATGCGCCGTAAATGTCACGGCAGAAGTCCATAATATGGCTCTCCACCGACACGATATCGTCATTGGAGAAGGTGGGGCGGGTGCCGATATTGGTTATGGCATAGTAGGCCTGTCCCTCAAGCAGCACACGGGATGCGTACACACCGGTGGCGGGCACGATAAGTCCGTCATCGGGGCGCAGGTTCATGGTCGGTCTGCCCAGACGTCTGCCAAGCTTGAAGCCATCGACCACCACGCCGGTCAGCACGAAGTTTCTGCCCAGCAGCTCGCCCGCGCCCTGAAGTCTGCCCTCGGTAATAAGACGGCGGACACGGGTGGAGGAGACTATATCGCCGCCTATGCAGACGGGGGAGCAGACGGTGGTCTCTATTCCGTTGGCTCTGAGTGTGTCGGGTGTGCCCTGAGCATTCTTGCCGAAGCGGAAGTTCTCTCCGCAGACGGCGGCTACGCAGCCGTAGCGGTCTTTGAGCAGGCTTGCAAAAACGTCGGGAGACATATCCGCCATGCTCTTGTCAAACTCAAGCACCTCTACCCGCTCAATACCCTGCTCCAGAATCAGCTCTTTGCGTCTGTTGAGGCTTGTCAGCATGGCGGGGGCTATGCCGCGCACAAAGGCGCGGGGATGCACCGAGAAGGTGCAGGCTGCGCTGCGGCAGCCTTTTTCTTTTGCTATTTTTACCGCGGTTCTGAGTATCTCGCAATGTCCTGCGTGGACACCGTCAAAAAAACCCAGAGCTACTACTGTATTGTCCATATAATCAATCCCGAACAAAGAATGTTTTGTGGCAGAAAAGCGCCTGACCGCCGCGATCAAGCAAGCCGCCTCTGCCCAGCATAATAAACTCACCCTCGGGCGAGTAGACACGGCACAGCTCGTCCGTGTCGGGAAGTTTGCCCCCAGTCAGCTCATCTGCGCTGATAAACGCGCCGTTGAGTGCGCGGGCAAAGCCTTTTTCGTTGAGTGTGACTGCAGGCAGGTGGGCAAACACGCTGTCTGTGGGC
>JAFYMQ010000214.1 GCA_017556565.1 Clostridia bacterium
CTCTCCCCCGGTCAGCTTCTCGGTCAGCTGCACAACACCGTAACCGTGGTTGGGTTTCTGCAGACAAAATAGGATATAAAAGCCGGTTTCGGTCATCGGAACGTAGACCTTGCGTGTATGTGCATCCATAATATACCTCCACTCATACGCACCTCGATATATCGCAGTGCGATATTACTGTTGTGCTCATTATATCGTACTGCGATATAAATGTCAAGCAGAAAAATCAGGCAAGCAAAAATATTTCTAATCACGGATTTATTTGTCGATAGAGAAAAGACAGGAGCTGTATATCCCCTGTCTTGTAATATTTATTTTCTGTTCATCTTCATGATTGAGGTTATAGTTTGGATACCAACCGGGCAGATTTCCTGACAATTCAGCGCTTTTGAGCAGCCTGCACCAAAATGGGTCTTGTACTCATCCACAAGATCAGGCTTCTCATCAGCCGACTGGCTTGTTATAAGATAGCTTTCGTTTGCAAAAACTGCACCGTAGAACGTTCCTCCGGGACGATAATTAGGACAAACCTCAAGACAAAGTCCGCACTTGAGACACTTGGCGACCGAGTATTGATGCTCATGGCTTTTGGCATCGCTTGCTGCGAGACTGTCGATATATGCTTTTACCCGGTTAAGATTCTCGTATATAATACTGCGGTCAACAATCAGATCTGCTACAACAGGAAACTTGCTGAGCGGCTCAAGCACCAGTTCTTTACCCCTCACCTCGTCAACGAAGGTATTGCATGCAAGAGCGGGCACACCATTGATGACCATAGCGCATCCACCGCAAATAGCCTGCATACAGCTGCATTCCCAGCGTATTCTTGAGGCAAGATTGCCATCAATATCATATAGATCGTCGGTATAATTAATAGCATCCAGCAACGCAGAAACAGTAATGTGCTCGGAGCCCTCGTATTTGAACTTTTGCCAATACGGTGCACAACCGGCGGAGCGTTGACGTTTGATTTTCACAATCATAATTTGTCCTCCTCAATGTAGGAGATACGATGCTCGCCATTATTGTAGTCGCATACCGAACAAAAAGCGAACTTATCGTCCCTTTCCGGATAATCATCACGGAGATGCGCGCCGCGGGTTTCCTGTCGTGCGAGAGCACTGGTCAGAATAGCCCGTGCAAGCAACAGCATAGGAGGCAACGAGTAACCTATATAGGGCGATACGTCAGAATCGTACACAAGCTTATTGCTGATAGACACTAAATAGTCTACACTGCGAATACCCTCAAGCAGCTTTTCTTCCGTACGGGTAATGCCCAAACAGTCGTTAAGTAATTTTGCAATTTCATGCCGCATATAAACCGCAGAAAATCGGCTGTCAGACGAGAGCTGACAATTCAGCACTTGCTCCTGGGCAGAAATATACTCAGAAAAATCCGGATGGACTTTATTCTCAGTAATATTGCTTAATGCTTTAGCCGCAGTTTGACCGCTGTATACAGCAGTTAGCAGGGAGTTTCCGCCCAATCGGTTTGCGCCGTGGTACATAGAAGCGCACTCACCTACCGCATACAAATTATCGACAGATGTTTTGTGATCTCTGTCTACCGCCAAACCTCCCATAAAAAAGTGTACAGAAGGATACACGGGTATGCTTTTTTTGTTCACGTTGATGCCGGCATATTTACGGCAAACTTCCGCAACTTCAAAAAGTCGGTTTTTGATAAGATTTCTGCCAAGGAAGGAAATGTCAAGATATACCTGCGACGGTGCGTCATAAATACACTTGGAGACAACGTCACGTGGCATCAGATTGCCTCGCTCGCCGTATTTATCTTCCATAAAATATACCTTGCGCTTGCCATCCAGATAATAAAGTCTTCCACCCTCTCCGCGAGCTGCCTCACTGATAAGCATACGCTTTTGTGGAGTTTCTATGGTGGTGGGATGATACTGTATAAACTCCAGATTTTTAAGTCTTGCACCTTGCTCATAGAGTTTTGCAACAGTGTATCCATCGCACTGCATGGAGCCTGTAGTTTTACCAAACAAAACATTCTGCCCGCCGGTAGCTATAACGACCGCATCGGCATATACAGCTTCCATTTTGCGCTCTATATCGTTGTAAAGCAGGACACCATAACACCTGCCGTCTTTTATAAGAGCAGAGTGAAATTGCCTGCCAAGCTTGCGCTGGATCAAGTCACAGCATTCGTATTTTCTCGCTTCTCTTATCAGCGCAGTAATGATCTGCTTGCCGGTAGCTGCTCCTGCATATACAGTACGTTTTCTGCTATGACCTCCAAGTAATCTGAGGATCAGATCGCCGTCTTTTTCGCGGCTAAACACCACGCCCAACGCCTCTAACCAACGAATAATGTCAGGTGCTGCTGAACACAGCTCGCTAACAGTATCTTTGCCTGCAATGTTTCCGCCACTTTTCAATGTATCATCAGCGTGCAACAACGGCGAATCATCTGCACCGATAGCTGCATTGATTCCACCAGCCGCCATAACAGACTGTGCCCTCTCGGAGGGATAGGGCGATACAAGTGTGGAACGAATTCCGTTCTCAGCCAGCTTAATAGCGCAAGTCAGACCAGACAAACCGCTTCCTACAACAAGAACATGCTTCATTTTCTATCTGATTAGCAAACAAAAAGATAAAAACCTACTATGTCAACTATCAAAGTTGCCGCACAAAGAATCTTCATGGTAATATCAGCAGTCTTGAAAAACTTTGCATTACCGATACCAAGTGTAACAAATGCCTTACTGAACGAAATAGCAACGTGAGCCATAACCACTGCAAAGAACACAGGAGGAAGAATAGCATGAACAATCTGAGAAGGCTTAATTAAGCCCAGTGTTCCCAGAACATGAGGCACAGCCAAAGGCAGCATAGCAATACCAGTAACACGCTGAACAATGGTCTGTACATTATTCTTTGCATAGTTGTTAACTTTGTTTTCCCCCTCCTTGCGATTGGAAATCAAAATAGAAATACTCAGAATTGCGTGTACGACCATAAATCCAGCCATGATAAAAGAAATCGCATCGGGAGGCGCAGGGATACGACCATTTGACAGCATACATGCGCCAAGCACTATAGAATGACCAAGAATCAAAAGGGTGACAACAAGACTTAGAACGGCACTGATTTTTCTTTTTAACATAGTTTTTTCCTCTCTTTTATTCGAATGCGCCTATTACGGCAATAATACCATTATATTGTACTCAATACAGTGTGACAAAAGTGTGACAACCAAAGACAATACTATCATATATTTTCTCACGATATTTATGAACATTTATCTTGGATGCTGTCCTTTCGGTCGCATGCAATTGTAATTATAGACAGCCGCTTTAACGAAAAAATAAGCGACGCATATTGCACATGCGTCACTTATTCTATATTCATATGACAACCACTGGCTATGCCAGTGGGGCGAGTTGCTTTAGCTATGGACATAATTCAAGCCTCCGGCTTAGCCGGAGGTTTTGACTATGATGCGTCTTTTTGTTCTTCCGCTACCTGATTTGCCGTCTCCAACATGTTCTCAATAAAGATTCCGTACC
>JAFYMQ010000215.1 GCA_017556565.1 Clostridia bacterium
GACAATCACTGCAGGGTCGTCAATCTTGACATAGGCGGCGGCACTACCAATATCGTCATGTTTGACGAGGGGCAGACGGTGCTCAAGGGCTGTATGGACATAGGCGGCAGACTCATCAGGCTGGACAGAGACGGCACCGTTACCTATATCAGCCCGTCTGTCAGGCAGATAGCGGAGTTTTTGAATATACCCCTCAGCATAGGGCAAAAAACCACCCGACAGTCACTCAGACCCATCACAGACAAGATGGCAGACCTGCTTGCTCAGTCCATCGGCCTCGGTGAGCGGGAGAGATTGTTTGACAGAGTGGTGACCGCCAACAGTACGCCTCTTGCACAGAGTATCAAGCCTGCACATTATATCTGCTTTTCGGGTGGTGTGGCTGATTGCATCAGGCAGCCTGACGGTGACTGGCTCCGCTACGGAGATATAGGCGTGCTGCTTGGTGAGTCGATAGCTGCGCATCCTTTGTTTGCATCCAGCAGGCTGCTGCCTGCAGGCGAGACCATACGTGCAACAGTTGTGGGCGCAGGCACCTATACCACAAGTATCTCGGGCAGCACCATCGCATACTCAAACAAACTGTTCCCACTCAAAAATATCCCGGTGCTCAAGCTTGATACAGACGAGCAGCAAAGATGCTTTGACGGTGACAGTCAGTGGCTGACAGAAAAAGCCCGCTGGTTCATGTCACAGAGCGACAGCGACCAATTCATATTGGCAATGGGCGGCAAGTCAGACCCCGACTACCGCGAGATCAAGCGGCTGGCACGATGCATATTTGATGCATCTGACAGGGTTCTGCCGCAGGGCAAACCCGTGCTGGTTGTACTGGAAAACGACATGGCAAAGGCTCTCGGCTTTGCGCTGAGAGGCTGCGCCGAGGACAAACGCAAAGTAGCGGCCATAGACAGTATAGCTGTCGAGGTCAATGATTATATAGACATCGGCCGTCCGCTTATGGACGGACTGGTCGTACCGGTGATCGTCAAGACACTGGTGTTCGGCTGACAAAAGGAGAGATAGGTTATGGCATACTCCACCGTATTGGGTGGCAAAAAGTTCACCTTCAACTCGGTAAAAGAAGTTCTGGCAAAAGCCAATGAGGAAAAATCCGGCGACATTCTGGCAGGCGTGGCAGCCTCCAGCGATTTGGAGCGCATTGCCGCCAAGCAGGTGCTCAGCAATATGCTGGTACGCGACCTGCGCGAAAACCCGGTAGTCCCATACGAGGATGACGAGGTCACCCGCATCAATCAGGATTCTATCGACAGCGCTGTATACGACAAGATCAGGCACTGGACTATGGCAGAGCTGAGAGAGTATATTCTTGGCTACAAGACCACCGAGAACGATCTGCGTACACTCAGCCGCGGACTCACCGCCGAAACAGTAGCAGGCGTGTGCAAGCTGATGACCAATCTGGATCTGGTCTATGCCGCCAACAAAGTCCGTGTTACCGCCACCTGCAACACCACCATCGGCTGCCGCGGCACATTGTCCACACGTCTGCAGCCCAATCATCCTACCGACAACGTAGAGGGCATCACCGCATCTCTGCTCGAGGGTCTCAGCTACGGCTGCGGCGACGCGCTGCTCGGCCTCAATCCGGTCAACGATACCGTATCCAGCCTTGCAGAGGTACTCAAGCGGTTTGACGAGGTAAAGCACAAATACTCCATCCCCACACAGATATGCGAGCTCGGTCATATCACCACACAGATCGAGGCGGTCAGGCGCGGCGCTCCCTGCGATATGATATTCCAGTCCATTGCAGGCAGCCAGAAGGGCAACAGCGCCTTCGGATTTTCTGCCGATACTGTTCGTGAGGCCCGTCAGTTGCTCCGCGAGCGCGGCACGGCAAAAGGCCCCAACGTACTCTACTTTGAGACCGGGCAGGGAAGTGAGCTTTCGTCCGATGCCCATTACGGCGCCGATCAGGTGACTATGGAAGCCCGCTGTTACGCCTTTGCAAGAGAGTTTGAGCCGTTCATGGTCAACACAGTAGTAGGTTTTATCGGCCCCGAATACCTCTATGACAGCAAGCAAGTCATCCGTGCGGGTCTTGAGGATCATTTTATGGGCAAGCTTTCGGGCATACCCATGGGCTGCGACTGCTGCTATACCAATCATATGATGGCAGACCAGAACGATATCGAGAATCTGTCCATGCTCCTTGCAAGCGCAGGCGTCAACTATATTCTGGGCGTTCCCGCAGGCGACGATATAATGCTCAATTATCAGACCAATGCATACCACGACTCGGCAGCCATCCGTGAGGTGCTGGGTCTGCGCCCCATCAAAGAGTTCGAGCTCTGGCTTGAAAAGATGGGCATAATGGAAAACGGCCGCCTGACCGACAGAGCAGGCGATCCCACAATATTTACAGGCAGGAGGTGAGGGCTTTGCTGGACGAAAAACTTATCAGTACCATAGCGCAGGAGGTTATGCGTCAGCTGCAGGAAAAGGGCTATGTGATCCTTCCCGACAAACAGTATGAAGCGCCCCTTTCTCCGTCAGGCGAGATTGAGGATATAACGTCCCAGAGCGCAAAAGCCAAGCCTCTGCTCACAGACCCTTGCGATATGGACTCTCTGCTGAGGATGAAAAAGTTCACCAACGCCCGCATAGGCGTAGGCAAGATCGGTGCAAGACTCAATACCCAGACCATGCTTGCCATGCGCGCCGACCATGCCAAAGCCCGCGACTCGGTGTTTACCGATGTCAGTCCGCAGCTTTTGCAGCGGATGGGGCTTGTCGAGGTGCAGAGCAAGTGCGACTGCAAGGACACCTATGTTACCCGCCCCGATCTTGGCAGAAAACTCAGCGACGAGGCAGTCGATACCATAAGACGCAGCTGCACAGCCAATCCCGACGTGCAGATCTTTGCCGCTGACGGACTGAGTTCTTCGGCAATAGAGGCCAATCTGGAAAAACTGCTGCCCATCCTGACCGACGGTCTGCAGGCCAAGGGGCTCAAAGTCGGCACACCCTTCTATCTGCGATACGGCAGAGTTGCCGCCGAGGATCACGTGTCCGAGATACTTGGTGCCAAGGTTGTCTGCGTGCTCATCGGTGAGCGCCCGGGTCTTGCCACCGCAGAGAGTATGAGCGCATACATCGTGTACAACGCCTACGTGGGTATGCCCGAGGCAAAACGCACGGTTGTATCCAATATCCACAAAGACGGTCTTCCCGCTGTTGAGGCAGGCGCATACATAGTCGAGGTAATCGACCAGATCCTGCAGCAAAAAGCCAGCGGCGTAGACCTCAGGAAATGAGGGGTGAGCAATGCGCGGAGATGCAATGAAAACCACCGTCCTCAGCGTCCAGATGATCCCCAATGCCGACCCCGTACTTCTCAGTAACCTCAAGCTGCCGCCCGGGATGCGCAGCCTTGGCATTATCACCACCGACTGCGACGACGTGTCCTATGCCTCTCTTGACGAGGCTACCAAAAAAGCCAACGTCCGGGTCGCCTATGCAAGAAGCATGTACGCAGGCGCATCCAACGCAGGAACAAAGCTTGCAGGCGAGTTTATCGGTATTCTGGCAGGTGAGGATCCTGCCGAGGTACGCAGCGGACTTGATGCCGCGGTGCGGTATGCGCAGCGGGATGCAAGCTTCTTCAGTGCCAACGACGATGACTCTATAGTATACTTTGCCCACTGCATATCCCGTACCGGCTCATATCTGTCTCAGCAGGCAGGAGTTGCCGAGGGTACGGCAATGGCATATCTCATAGCCCCGCCGTGTGAGGCTATCGTGGCACTTGATGCGGCGCTCAAAGCTGCAGACGTAGAACTCAAGGTATTCTACGGTCCGCCCACCGAGACCAACTTTGCAGGCGGTCTGCTGACGGGCGATCAGGCAGCGTGTCAGGCGGCCTGTCAGGCATTCGCCGAGGCGGTCTGCAAAATAGCCTCAAACCCCGTCAACCTTGATTGACCACCATCAACACAAAAAGGAGGCAGCAAACATTGGAGTTTGACAAGGATCTGCAATCAATTCAGGAAGTGCGCAATCTGGTCAGCAGAGCCAAACAGGCGCAAAAAGAATACGCAGAATACACCCAGGAGCAGATAGACAGAATAGTCAAAGCCGTGGCAGAGGCTTGTGCAAAAGAGTCCGAGCGGCTTGCCAAAATGGCGGTCGAGGAAACGGGCTTTGGCGTATGGCAGGACAAGGTTCTCAAAAATCAGCTGGGCAGCACGATCACATACAACACCATCAAAGATATGAAGACCGTTGGCGTGCTCAGCGAAGATACGCAGACGGGCATTACCGAGATAGGCGTGCCTATGGGCGTGGTTGCCGCACTTATCCCATCCACCAACCCCACGTCTACCGTAATGTACAAGTGCCTGATCTGTCTCAAGTCAGGCAACGCGATCGTAGTCAGCCCCCACCCGGGCGCAAAAAACTGTATTCTCGAGACATTCAGGATAGTGCAGCAGGCAGCCAAATCAGCAGGCGCACCCGACGGCATAGTCCAGTGCGTCACAGTTCCCTCAGC
>JAFYMQ010000216.1 GCA_017556565.1 Clostridia bacterium
GGGTAAGCGTGGCTTCCCCCGCGTCAAGCCTCCCCGTACCGTTGAGAACGGTCTGTTTGACAAGCCCACAGTCCTCAACAACGTTGAGACCTTTGCCAACGTTGCAGAGATAATCAACAAGGGCGCTGACTGGTATCTGGGCATCGGCACAGAGTCCAGCCCCGGCACCAAGGCATTTGCTCTTACCGGCAACATTTCCAACACCGGTCTTATCGAAGTCCCCATGGGCACCACCCTGCGCGAGATCATCTTTGATATCGGCGGCGGTATGCGCGGTGACGGCGAGTTCAAGGCTGTTCAGATTGGCGGCCCCTCCGGCGCATGTCTGACAAAAGAGCATCTTGACCTGCCCCTTGACTTTGACAATATCAAGAAGGTCGGCGCAATGATCGGCTCGGGCGGTCTGGTCGTTATGGACGAGAACACCTGTATGGTCGAGGTTGCACGCTTCTTCATGAACTTTACCCAGAACGAGTCCTGCGGCAAGTGCGTACCCTGCCGTGAGGGCACCAAGCGTATGCTCGAGATCCTTGAGCGTATCGTTGCAGGTCAGGGCAAAGACGGCGACATCGAGCTGCTCGAAGAGCTGGCTGATACCATTTCCTCCACCGCTCTGTGCGGTCTGGGCAAGTCTGCTCCCAACCCCGTCGTCAGCACCATCAAGAACTTCCGTCATGAGTATGAGGCACACATCTATGACAAGCGCTGCCCCGCAGGCGCATGCCAGAAGCTCAAGACCATCACCATCGATCCCACTTTGTGCAAAGGCTGTACCAAGTGCGCACGTCAGTGCCCCGTTTCCGCAATCTTCGGCAAGGTCAAAGAGCCTCACAGAATCGATCTTGACAAGTGTATCCGCTGCGGCAGCTGCGTAAGCTCCTGCGCATTCCATGCAATAAAGGAGGGTTAAGAGATGCCTGACAAGAAATATCTTACAGTAGACGGTATACCCGTAGAAATAAACGGCGAAAGAAACCTTCTTGAGGTTATCAGCAAGGTCGGCATCAAGCTGCCCACATTCTGCTATCACACCGGTCTGTCCATCTATGGCGCATGCCGTATGTGTATGGTCGAGAACGAAAAGGGCGGCCTGGAAGCAGCCTGCTCCACTCCTCCCCGTGCAGGAATGAACATCCGCACCAACACCGAGCGTTTGCGCAGATACCGCAAGAACATCCTCGAGCTGATCCTCGCCAACCACTGCGGCGATTGCACCACCTGTGACAACAACGGTCTGTGCAAGCTGCAGAGCCTGGCCGATCGCTACAACATCGAGGGTATCCGCTTCCCCAATACCGCAAAGTCCACCAAGGACGACGATACATCCTCTCTCTGCATCGTTCGTGACAACGGCAAGTGCATCCTCTGCGGTGACTGCGTCAGAATGTGTAAAGAGATCCAGAACGTAGGCGCAATCGACTTTGCACACCGCGGCTCCAAGATGGTCATCAGCACCGCTTTCGGCAAGCCTCTGGCAGAGTCCCCCTGCGTAGGCTGCGGCCAGTGTGCAGCAGTCTGTCCCACAGGTGCTATCATCGTCAAGAACGATATGGGTAAGGTCTGGAAGGCAATCGACGACAGATCCAAGAAGGTCACCGTTCAGGTTGCTCCCGCTGTCCGTGTTGCAGTAGGCAAGGAGTTCGGTCTGCCCGAGGGCGCAAACGTCATGGGCAAGATCGTTGCAGCTCTGCACCGCATGGGCTTTGATCAGGTTTATGATACCACCCTGTCCGCCGACATCACCGTTATGGAAGAGAGCAAGGAGTTCCTTGAGAGAGTCGAAAAGGGCGAGAATATGCCTCTTATGACCTCCTGCTGCCCCGGCTGGATCCAGTATGTTGAGAAGAAGCATCCCGAGCTGCTGCCCAACATCTCCACCTGCCGCAGCCCCATGCAGATGCTGGCATCCATCGTCAAGGACGAGACCCGCTCCAAGGGCGAGGATATGTTCCACGTAGCAGTTATGCCCTGTACAGCCAAGAAGTTTGAGGCTGCCCGCGACGAGTTCAAGGTCAACGGAGATCCCAACGTCGACGCTGTTATCACCACTCAGGAACTGATCAGCATGATCAAGGAGTCGGGCATCATCTTCGAGGATCTCGATCCCGAAGCAGTAGATATGCCCTACGGCACTATCTCCGGCGCAGGCGTTATCTTCGGTGTCACCGGCGGTGTTACCGAGGCTGTACTCCGCAGAGTCGCTGAGAGCAAGTCCCGTACCGCTCTGCTTACCGTTGCAAACTGCGGTCAGCGCGGCAAAGAAGGCATCAAGGAGTTCGATCTTGAGTTCGCAGACACCAAGCTGCACATCGCAGTTGTCAGCGGCCTGAAGAATGCCGAGATCGTTATCAAGCGTCTGCAGGCAGGCGAGAAGTTTGACCTTATCGAGGTCATGGCTTGCCCCGGCGGCTGCATTAACGGCGGCGGTCAGCCCTTCACCCGCAGCGCAGGCAAAGAAAAGCGCGCCAAGGGTCTGTACGAGGCAGACAAGCTCCTCTCCATCCGCTCCTCCGATGATAACCCCGTCATCAAGTCCCTGTACAAGAACGGTCTGGGCGAGAAGGCTCACGAACTGCTCCACGTACACTACGGCAAACACGAATAAGCCAAACAGTTTTAGCCCTGCCGCATTTTTGCGGCAGGGTTTTTCTGTTGACCAAAGCTTGCACAATGGGATATAATATACATATATAAACGGCAGGAGAGGGTAGTATGCGCTTTACAAAAATGCACGGATTGGGCAATGATTATATATATGTTTTCGGTATGCCGGACGCAGTGAATACGCTCGCTGTAAAGCTGTCGGACAGACACTTTGGAATAGGCGCTGACGGCATAATCGTCATAGATCTCAGCGATGCTGCCGACTTTTCCATGCGTATTTTCAATGCCGACGGCAGTGAGGCAAAAATGTGCGGCAACGGCATCAGGTGCGTGGGCAAGTACGTCTATGACAAGGGCTACACAGACAAAACCAAGCTGACGATCGACACTCTGTCGGGCGTGCGTAAACTGTCTCTGGAAGTGGAAAACGGCAAGGTCTCATCGGTGCAGGTGGATATGGGGCAGACCCGGGTAGGGGAGCGCGAAGCGCTCAAACTTGCCGACAGATGCATCGATGTCTACCCCGTGTCTGTGGGCAATCCCCACTGCGTTACCTTTGTGCCCGATGTTATGAGTGTGCCTCTGGATACACTCGGAGTGCAGGTGGAAAAGCACCCGAGATTCCCCGATGGCGTCAATGCCGAGTTTGTTCAGGTCATTGATGAGCATACTCTGCGTATGCGTGTGTGGGAGCGAGGCAGCGGTATAACTATGGCATGCGGAACGGGAGCAACTGCTTGTGCAGCCGCAGCTGTAAAGGCTGGCTACTGTACGGCAAATACGCCTGTCACGGTTATACTTGACGGGGGAGAGCTGCATATAACAGTCACCTCTGACGGCTCGGCACAGATGAGCGGCCCCGCCACAACCGTCTTCGAGGGTGAAACAACAGATAATATATGAAATATCAGACGGCGTGCAAATCACGCCGTTTTTAATTTATACAATATATAATACAAAAAATACTTGAATACATCTTATTGGTGTGTTATATTGTAAATTGAATTTTTATGTTTGTTACTATTTGGTGCAAAAACTGCCCCAAATATCATCAAAATGTGTCGGTAGGTGAAAAAATGACCCACATATCCAGCCGTAAAAACAGCGAGATACAGCGCCTGAGACGTCTGCTTGACGAACCGGGCTTCCGCCGCCGTGAGCAGGCTTTTGTCTGTCAGGGCAGCGTTATGCTTGCAGAGGCACTTGCCAGCGGCATGGAGGTGGAGCGGGTTTACTGTCTGGAGAGCAAGCTCCACGAGGTTCCCGCAGGCGTGGCATGCGTCACCGTCACACCCGAGATAATCGAGGTCATCAGCGGTGTTGAGAGTGCATCGGGGCTTGTGTTCACCTGCCGTATGCCTGCCAAACGTGCTCTCGTCGGCAGCAGATTTATCGCCCTTGAGGACGTGCGCGACCCGGGCAACGTGGGCACCATCATCCGTACCGCCGACGCTCTCGGCATCGACGGCGTTATTATGCTGGGCAGCTGCGCCGATTGCTTTGCGCCCAAAGTCGTGCGTTCCACCATGGGCTCACTTTTCCGCCTGCCCCTGCATTTTTGCACTACAGACGAGCTGCGCGAGTTTTGCACACAAAACGGCATTATGCTGGCTGCAGCCGAACTGTCCGATGATGCCTGCAGACTGGGGCAGACCCCGTTGACTTCGCCCTGCTGCGTCATGATCGGCAACGAAGCCCGCGGACTGTCCGATGCCGCGGTCAAAAGCGCCGACCGCTCCTATATCATCCCCATGCACGGGGCCGAATCCCTCAACGCTGCGGTTGCAGCATCGCTGTTTATGTGGGAAATGACAAGGGAAACGTTATGATATATCACGTCTGGCTTTCTCGGTGCAGTAAACTCAGCTGCGACAAGGCCTGTCGGCTCATATGCGAGTTTGGCTCGGCACAAGCCGTGTTTGAGGCAGGGGAGCACAGCCTGAGGCAAAAAATCTATCTTACCCCCGCAGATATTCAGGCACTCGGGGATAAGAACCTGCAAAATGCCCAAGATATCATAGATAAATGCGCAAAAAAGAGCATAGATATTATTACCTTTTCGGACAAGCGCTACCCCAAAAGGCTGCGTGAGATACACCTGCCGCCCGTGGTGCTCTATATCAAGGGTACTTTGCCCGATATAGACTCGCTGCCCGTGTTTGGCATCGTAGGCAGCCGCAAACCTACCCTGGACAGTGCAGCCTTTGCCGGCAAAATGGCAAAAGAGCTTACCCAGGCAGGCATGCTTATCGTGTCGGGCATGGCGCAGGGCGTAGACTCAAGAGCGGCAGAGGGTGCGCTCCAATCGGGCAGCACCATCGCCGTGCTGGGTACGGCAATAGACAACCCATACCCCAAGAGCAACTGGGGACTTTATCGGGATATTATCAAAAACGGCGCGGTCATCAGCGAATATCCGCCCGGTGCGCGCACCTATCCCGACAGTTTTATTGAGCGCAACCGCATCATCAGCGGCTTGAGCATAGGCCTGCTTGTTGTGCAGGCAGGCAAAAAGAGCGGGTCACTCAAGACCGCCCGTTTTGCCGAAGACTATGGCAGATATGTGTTTGTGTCGCCCGGTCTTCCCACCAGTGACGATTGGGAGGGCAGCAACGAGCTGCTTCGCTCGGGTGCTTTTTACACGGCGGGCGCGCAGGACATACTGTCCCAGTTTGACACGGTCTATAATTTCAACAGCATAAAAAATGACGAGCGATCATCGGTCTGTATACCCGAGGGGTTATCTCAGCAGGAGCAGCAGGTTTATCTCGCGCTGACACGCCCCATGCGGTCGGATGAGATAGCACAGGCGTGCGGTATGTCCATCGAGCAGGTAGCCGGCATCCTCACCATGATGGAGCTTATGGGGATCGTCGAGCAGACGGGCACACAGACCTTTACACGAAAATAAATCATCAGGAGGACAAAATGTCAAAACTTCTTATAGTTGAGTCTCCTTCAAAGGCAAAGACCATCACCAAATATCTTGACGGCGAGTTTGTTGTAAAAGCTTCTATGGGTCATCTCCGCGACCTGCCCAAAAAGAAGCTGGCAGTCGACCCCGAGCGTGATTTTGCCGTAGATTACGAGCCCATCGAGGGCAAGGGCAAGCTTATCAAAGAACTCAGCGATGCGGCAGCCGATGCCGACACCGTTTTTCTGGCAACCGACCCTGACCGCGAGGGAGAAGCTATATCCTGGCACCTTGCCGAGCTTTTGGAGCTTGACATGGGCAAGACCAGCCGCGTGACCTTCAATGAGATCACCAAACCCGCCGTTTTGGAGGCGGTCAAAAACCCCCGTGATATAGATATGGATCTGGTCAATGCCCAGCAGGCACGCCGTATCCTTGACCGTATCGTGGGCTACAAACTGTCCCCCTTCCTGTGGAAAAAGGTGCGCAAGGGTCTGAGTGCAGGTCGAGTTCAGTCGGTGGTTACCCGTCTGGTAGTGGACAGAGAGCGCGAGATCAGAGCATTCGTACCCGAAGAGTACTGGACAATAGATGCAACCCTGAGCCACGGCAGAAAGAACTTTACCGCACATTTCTACGGCGACCTCAAGGGCAAGCTTGAGCTGCCCGACCGCGCCGCTGTGGACAAGGTGCTTGAGAGCGTAACAGGCGCAGACTACACCGTAACTGCGTACAAGACCTCTCAGAAAAAGCGCCAGCCCGCACCTCCTTTTATCACCTCCACACTGCAGCAGGATGCTTCCCGCAGACTCTCCATGCCCGCCAAGCGGGTCATGAAGGTCGCGCAGGAGCTTTACGAAGGTGTAGAGATCGAGGGTAAGGGTCTCAGCGGTCTTATCACCTATATCCGTACCGACTCTCTGCGTATTGCCGACAGTGCCCTCAGCGAGGTGCGCAGCTTTATCGGCAGCCGCTTCGGCAGCGAGTACAAGCCCGTGAAGGCAAGATACTTCAAGACCAAGAAAGGCGCTCAGGACGCTCACGAAGCTATCCGTCCCACCGATCCTTCTCTTGACCCCGACTCTATCAAAAAGAGCCTGACCCCCGATCAGTAC
>JAFYMQ010000217.1 GCA_017556565.1 Clostridia bacterium
CTCAATAAATTCAGCTTGGTTGTATAAAATAACATCAAGTTTCAACATGACAAGAGCGATTATGACACATGCCAAAGCCGCAAGAAAAAGCAGCACAGCCAGCGAGCTGAGTATGGTCTTTTTGACACGGGATGTACCTGCGCTTCCAAAGGTGGTCTTCATTCTTTTCCCTCCTGATATACGATCGTATACAATTAGCCATTATATATTTATACAAATATATAGTATGATATGACGGTAACTTTTGTCAAGCCGAAAAAAGTAAATATTGTGTCAATAAACGCGCTTTCACCAAGATATAGTATAACCGCACAGACAACAAAAAACGGGCATCCCGCAGTGGGATGCCCGAAAAATTATCTTGCCTCAGTTGGCGTAGTTGTTGAAATAATTCTGTACAACAACGATGGGGGTGCCCTTGTCACCGCTGCCCGAAGTCAGGTCGCACAGCGAGCCGATCAGGTCGGTCAGGCGGCGGGGAGTAGTGCCCTCGCTGGTCATATCACCCTTGAGGTCGCGGCTCTTTTCGCGGATGCGCTGACGGATAGCGTCTGCCAGAGCGTCGCCGGACAGATCTGCAAAATCGTTGTCAGCCAGGAACTTGAGCTTGAGCTCGTTGGGCAGACCGATAAGACCCTTGGTGTAGCCAACGCCGACAACAGGGTCAGCCAGCTCCCAGATCTTGCCTACGGGATCGCGGAATGCGCCGTCGCCGTAGATCATAGCCTCGATGCGCTTGCCGGTAGTCTCAGAGAGAGACTTGCTGATATTCTCGGCAACCTCCTGAGCGTTTCTGGGGAACAGCTTGACTGTATCCTCGGTAGCCTTGTTGGAGCCCAGCAGACCGTACTGGGGATTGCAGCCGCTGCCGTTTACGGGAGCGTTGAGAATGTCGCACAGAGTGAGAACGATCTCACCGCCTGCAGCCTTTACGCGGCGCTGGGTGCGCTCACGGGTGTGGATATCGCAGCAGAGAACGTTCTTGGTGTAGTCAAGGATGACCTCTGCGTGGTTTGCAAATACGACCTCAGCCTCAGCACCCTCACCCTCGATGATGTCGGTGTAGAACTGAACGTAGTCAACTCCGGTGAAAGTATGCTTGGGAGTGCCGAATGCGCGGCGGAAATCCTCAACTGTCAGCACGTCGCTGAAGGGGTTGATGCCGCTCTCGTCGAGCGCATCAAGATCGACAAGACTGTTGCCTACTTCGTCAGAGGGGTAGGAAAGCTGCAGGACGACCTTCTTGGCGCCGCGTGCGATACCCTTGAGGCAGATGGAGAAGCGGTTACGGCTGAGTATGGGGAAAACAACGCCCACGGTCTCACCGCCGAACTTGGCTTTTACATCTGCAGCGATATCGTCGATGGATGCATAGTTGCCATCGGCGCGTGCAACAACAGCCTCGGTGACAGAGACGATGTCGCCGTCGCTGAGTGCAAAATTGTCTTCCTTCATAGCGGCGAGGACCGAGTCACAGACAACCTTGACTATGTCGTCGCCCTGGCGGATAATGGGAGCTTTGATACCTCTGGAAATTGTTGATGCCATATATTCTCACCTTCCGAAAAATGTCAGTGCCACAAAAACAACTTATAGTATACCACTATATTATATCGTGTTCAAGAGTAAAATTATTATTTTTTCAATTCCGCAACAGCTTTTTTGAGGCATTGGCACTTATTTGTGCCCACAAAGCCTCTGTCACCGCAGAGCGGGCAGTCGGGAGTGTTGTCCAGCCAGTCGCTCGGGTAGCCCAGCTCCTGCAGTTTTTGTGCCCGTGCAGCCAGGATGGAGTCCTTTTGCTGCAGCAGCGCTGCGCGCCTGTCACCTGCAGAGCGGGCAGCCTGAGAGGAGCACAGCCGCAGCTGACTTTCAAGAGCGGCAAACTCCTCGCTCTTTTTCATCAGATCTTCCAGCCTGCGGCGCTGACGCATCTCGCGGCCGTGACGTTTTTTCTCAAACGCCTCAAGCACCTGCGCCTCCAGCGCATCGTCGGAGGGCGCGGCAGCGGCGGCTGCATCTATGAGTGCCTGCTCGGCACGGCGGCGCCGCTCCTGTTCGGCCTTTTCGCGGGTGGTGACACCCATATCCGCCCAGCGCTCCAAAATAGCGTTGAGGTAGGGGAAAGACACCTCGTGTATGCGCTCGATCATGCGCTCGTAGGCAAGCTTGAGCATATCGTTGTCAAAGCCGAGAGCTATCCATTTTTCGATAAACTCGCGCTCGGACTCGGAGGGGCGGCGGTTATAAAATCCGAACAGTCCCATTATCTGCGAGACCCTGTCGGTGCGCTCCTTCAGCTGCTCAAGGTGCTCGACGGCGCGGTCGTAGGTGGTGATGCCGCTGTCGCTCCACTGGTAGGAGAGCTTTTCTATCTCGCGGATGCTGAGCCGTCTGCGGGAGCGGCAATGGTTGATCATAAGCATCAGCGCATCGCACTGCAGACCCAGATCAAAGTGTACCGTGCACAGTATCTCCAACTCGCGGCGGCTGAGTATTCTGCCCAGCGCACCCTCAAGATAGCTGCACAGTCCCGAAAACTCCGGATCGCCCTCCCTTCGCTGCACCAACTCCTGCGCCGGGGTCTCTATGGCGGGCTTGGGGGGCACGGTGCCCTCTGCGGACACAATGCCGTAAAGCAGCAGGGTATCGGCGGCTTTGAGTATCCGCTTGTCGGGGATATTGAGCCCGTCCGATGCCTGAGTGACGGTGGTTTTGCCGCCGCAGTTTACAAGATAGAGGTAGAGCAGGGCAGCATCGGGGGAACTTGCGCGGCATATCATAGAAGCCGCGGTCTGATGATCCGATCTCAAAACAAGCTGTTTTTCCGTAACAATTACCCCCTCTGCCAAAATCTTATGATTTATTATACCAAAAAAACTGCAAAAGGTAAATACAAAAATCACCAAAACCGCAAAAGAGAACACAGGCGGGGATTTTGGACTTTTTTGTCAAATATTTGGGCGGCTTTTGCAGTTTTTTGGGTAGACTTTTTTGACTTATGTGTGTATAATGATAGTTGAAAAACTCTGCCCTCAAAAGGAGACCTTGCCTGTGACAACAGTTGCTTTTTACAATATATCCCGCCGCAGTGCCGCTGCGGAGATTTTGTCATACCCCGTTATCTCTTACATGATGGATGCCTGCTCTGCATCCGACAGTTTTTTCTGCTCCTGCGAGCTTGACGGCATAGACAAGAGAACACGCACCTTTGACTCGATCGCGGGGCTCAAAGCCGCCCTCGGCGACGATGACAGGGTGCTTTTGTTTTTTGCCGCCGCTCCCACACTCAAAGCCGAGACGGTAACACGCCTGCTGGACGCATCCGCAGAGGGCGTGGCTCTGCTCCACCGCGGCAAGAATAACGTTGCCCTCTGCCTGCCCGCCAAGCTTTTGAGCGATGATGTTCTGTCGCTGGGCGCTCAGGTGCAGGTCGAGATACCCGACGGTGAGTGGATGACTGCCGACACGGCAGAAAATCTCTACGTACTGCAGGAGCAGCTCAGACGCAGGATCAATATGGGCTGGATGAAAAAGGGCGTATTTCTGGTCGACCCCAACACCACCCATATCAGCCCCTTTACCACTATCGGTGAGGGTACGGTTATTCTGCCCAACTGCCAGCTCTACGGCAGATGCGAGATCGGTGCAGACTGCCGCATAGGCCCCAACAGTATGCTGACCGACACAGTACTGGGTGACGGCAGCAGCGTCAACGCATCCCAGATCACGTCCTCCCGCATCGGCAAAAATACCACAGTCGGCCCCTTTGCCTATATCCGCCCCGACTGCGCGGTGGGCGACAGCTGCCGCATCGGTGACTTTGTCGAGCTGAAAAACTCCAACGTAGGTGACGGCACCAAGGTGTCCCACCTCACGTATATCGGTGACAGCGATTTTGGCAGCAAGATCAACGTCGGCTGCGGCGTTGTTACCGTCAACTATGACGGCAAGAACAAATACCGCACTCAGGTGGGGGATGGTAGCTTTGTGGGCTGCAACGTCAATCTGGTAGCACCCGTCAAGGTCGAAAGCGGCGCATACATAGCCGCAGGCTCCACCATCACCGACACAGTGCCCGCAGGCAGCCTTGCAATAGCACGTCAGACACAGACCGTCAAGGACGGCTGGGCTGACAAACGCAGAAAAGACGGCAAATTAAAATAATTATAAAATAATATTTTCAGGGGGTAAATCACTATGATTTCTCACGGCACAAAGATCAAGATTTTCGCAGGTAACTCTCATCCCGAACTGGCACAGGCAATTGCTGATCAGCTGGGCCTGAAGGTTTGCGACTCTGTTGTCAAGCAGTTCTCCGACGGAGAGATTTCCGTTTCCATCAATGAGACCGTCCGCGGCTGTGACGTTTTTGTCGTACAGTC
>JAFYMQ010000218.1 GCA_017556565.1 Clostridia bacterium
GCCGTCAATGGCAAAATCCAGACTGTCACGGGTGTCGCCTATATGCTCGATAAACCTGATTATCTCCTCAACATCGTTTGTTACGATGTACGGGTCAATAACTTTACATCCTATTTGTTTCAGGTATTCAAGAGTGTCGGAGTGTTTTTCGAATCCAAGCTGCTCGCCGTGTTGCAGATTAAAGCAGAACACCGACAGTTTGCGGCTTGCACACACTCTGCTGACAAGCTGCTTGAGTGATCCTGCCGCGGTGTTGCGGGGATTTGCAAACAGCTGAAGGCCTTTTTCACGCCTGATTTCATTGAGACGGTCAAATACGCTGTTGGGCATATACACCTCACCGCGTATAAAAAGCTCGGCATGCTCGGTATCTACGGTATAGGGTATGTCCATAATTGTCCTGAGGTTGTGTGTCACGTCCTCGCCCGTTGTACCGTCGCCGCGGGTAGCGCCGCGGACAAAGATTCCGTTTGCGTACTCAAGGCATACCGACAGACCGTCTATCTTGAGCTCCACCGTATACTCGGCATCGGCAAATCGGGATTTGACACGGGTATCAAAATCCCGTATCTCATCGTACGAAAATACGTCCTGCAGGCTCTGCATGGGGTATATATGGGTAACCTCCTCAAAGCCCTCAAGCACCTTGCCGCCTACCCGCTGGGTGGGGCTGTCGGGCAGCGCGTATTCGGGATACTGCTGCTCAAGCTCACGCAGCTCGCGCTGCATCATATCGTACTCATAGTCGGATATTTCGGGCTTGTCATCGGTATAGTAAAGCTTGGCATAATATGAAAGCTGCTTTGTAAGCTGCTCTATTCTGTCTTTGGCTGACATATTTTCACTTCCCTGATAGTTATACAGTTATTTTACCAAATATTTGTGCAAATGTCCAATTATTTCATCATATAGGCATCCATGGCTGCACCCAGAATAATAGCTGCGGCGCAGCAGACAAAAAGCACAAAGGTGTTTTTCTGATCATCCTCGGTCAGTTTGTTCTCCCTGCGGACTGAGGATATTTCGATAGCCTGCATTGACATTATTATAACTGCCAGAACCGAAAGTATTCCGCATATTGACCCCAGCGCCGTAAAGGAAAAATAACCGCCAAGACCGTTTGCCATTATATTTTTTGTAAGCGGTGCCGAAAAAGCAAACCCTCTGCACAATGCGGCACACAGGGCGATAACCGCTCCATAGCCAAAGTACGACGATAAAAATGCCGCAAATACAGGTATCATATGAAACACCGCAAGCTGCCGAAACAGCTCTGTTCCCTGCAGCTGCGACAGCGTAAAAAAGTCTGTGTTCATATAATGGGCCGTATATATGCTTCCTGCCGCCGCGCCTGCTGCCATTACCGCGGTGATGACCGTCAGTCTCGGAATATTGATATTTTGGTTTCCTGTGTTTTTTATGCCTGTCCTGTTATTCACTCAAATCACCCGCTCTATACTATGCACCGACCCAAAATAATATTCCCCGAACACAAGTCCGGGGAATATCGGTCTGTTATCTGCTGCGGATATTGTTGGCGTTTTTGACAAAATCGGTGACTTTGGGCGGGAAAAACTCGTCGACGGGGAACTTGAAACGCTGGAACATATCGCAGGGATCTTCGCTGTCGCAGCTGCTTTCTTTGCTGGGCATGCACACGTCATAGGCAGGCATAAGCAGCTGAATCTCACGCTCAAGCTTGACGATGCTGAACTGACCCAAGCTGACGTACAGTTTTTTGCACTCGTCGGAGACGATGATCTGATCCTCAAAGCAGGAGCAGATTGCCTCAGGGATGTCGTTTATCAGCGTCTCGCCGCAGGAGCAGCCCTCTACGATTTTTGCCCCAAGTACAACTGGGTCAACAACCTCGACCACAGCAATGGGCAGATTGGTGCGCTCAAGCCCCTGAACGTCAATAGCTCCCGGTACGTAATTGGATGTAAAAATGTGTGCACTGCCCTCGCTGCCGAACAGCACAGTGCGCTTGTCAAAGGTGGCAAGACCGCAGATGCGTCTGGGTCTGCCCACTCCGCTGTAAGCATCTGCCGTGACGCGATAGTAGTATTTTATGTCCACGGTGTAGAAGCCTCTGTTGAAGCTGATGGGCTCAACGTCCAGACTTGCCCACAAAAGCTCGGCAGTCACAGGCTTGACGCTTATGGCGCTTTCCAGAACCTGCTGAGAGGAGCAGGTCAGATATACCCGTATATCCTGCAGGCAGTCTTTGTCTCTGCAGCTGTCATAAACCTTTTTTGTATGAATACAAACAGCCTCTCTCGGTGCCGGATTTCCGCAAATAGGCCCCGGTGAAACCTTATCAGGCATTTTATTACCTCCCCAATAGATTTGAAGTTTATAACTTCAGTACCATAATATTCCCGTGCATCAAACATTGCTACTCCGATTTGAGCTATATCCGATATAGCCGATAGCTATATCCAAAATCCCGTAATCAGTATATCTCAAGACCGATAAACGGTCTGTTTTAAATTGATTTTTACCGATTGAGTGGTATAATTGTTATTGTTGACAACAACGCTCACGGAGGATGTTCGTTATGCAAAAAAGCAAGCTTGACTACAGGTGGGTAATAGCCGCCGTATGTTTTCTGATCATTTTTACCGCACTGGGATTCTGCTCCAGTACCAAGGCGCTTTTCCTCAAGCCGGTCACCGACAAGCTTGAGATAAGCCGCAGTCTGTTCTCCATCACAGACAGTATACGCCACGTGACCAATGCCGTGCTCAGCTTGTTCTTTGGCAATCTGGTGATGAAGTTCGGCACCAAAAAGCTCGCCTGCGCAGGTCTTTTGTGTCTGTGCACCGCTATGACCATCTACTCTTTTGCATCCCATATCGGTGTGTTCTATATCGGCGGATTCTTTTTGGGCATAGGTATGTCATGGACAGGCACCAGCATGGTAGGCTACGTTATCGGCAAGTGGTTCAAAGAAAACCGCGGCACGGTCATGGGCGCTATTCTGGCAGCCAACGGACTCGGCGGTGCGGTGTCTGCACAGCTGGTCTCCCCCATCATCCACTCGGGCGCAGAAGGATTCCGCAACGCCTACAGAGTTATTGCACTGTGTGTATTCATTATATTCATAATCGCGCTGGTGCTCTTTAAAGATCAGCCAAAAGGCTTTGTGGACAACGGCGAAAAACCCTCTGCCAAGAAAAAACATCCCAAGCGCGCTCAGGTGTGGACGGGTATTGACTACAAAGAAGTCAGAACCAAGCCGTATTTCTGGCTGCTGCTGATATGCATATTCGTAGGCGGCGCGGCAACCAACACCATCAGCTCGGTGTCCTCGGCACATTTCGGCGACGTGGGTCTTGATACGGCGTTTATCGCAACCGCTCTGTCGCTGCACTCGCTGGCTCTGACCGTATCCAAAATAGCCGCGGGCTTCTGCTACGACAAGATCGGTCTGCGATTCACCTCGCTGACCATTTACCTGATAGGCGTCGTGTCCATGTTTATGCTGGCTCTGGTCGGCCCCACAAGCTACGGACTGGCAAGCGCGTTTCAGATACTCATCTCCTTTGCCCTGCCTATCAACACCATCATGCTGCCTCTGTATGCCGCAGATATGTTCGGTGAAAAATCCTACGTCAAAATTATGGGAATGTTCGTTGCGGTATGCACGGCAGGCTATGCGGTGGGTACGCCTTTTACCAACCTGATATTCGACCTGACCGGTACGTACAGAAACGTATCTATAGTATACGGTGTCGTGCTGCTGGTGGTAGCGACAGTATTCCAGATAATCCTGACCAAGACCAACAAGATCAAGGCAGAAATAATATCCCGCGAACAGGCAGAATGAATTGTATAAATCAAACAGCCGCAGGAGTTTTCCTGCGGCTGTTTTTACTTCTTTTTCACCCTTTTTATCAACGCAAAAACCATTAACACCGATACAGCCAAAGCTGCTGCAAGCCAGATATACTCAATATTCCAATGATCGCTTGCATAATAACGAAGCTCCTGAGTATCATTCCTTATACCCACAAAATAGGTATGAGTCCAAGAGACATAATGTGCCCTCTCTAGCAGCAGCACCGGCAAAGTCAAAATTATATTACGCACGCCGTAAAACAGCAGTTCTCTTTTGTGAGATTTGCTGCGCCACACAAAAACAGGCACTACTGCAATATTTGCAGCAAGGCACAACAAGGCAAAAATGACCACTGCCGAAAACAGCGAAAATCCGTCCCTCTCGGGTTTCTGAAGATACTGCCCGAACAAAAATACCAGTGTTGCACATAAGAGCAGACACATCTGCACCAAAGTCAACAGTCCCGCTGATGTTTTTACTTTTTCTCTGGGCGGCAGTTTACCTGTTGCAAAAAATACAGCACAAGGTTTTCTGCATGTTATCCATATCACAGCCAGCAACAGGATAATAAATCCAAAAAACAACGTAAAATAACTTTCAAGACTCAAAACTCCGTTGAGAAAATCGGTATCCACAAGCACCAGCGGTAATGCAAGCAGCAGTGATGCCACGACTCCGAAAACTGTTCCGAATGCCCAATTTCCCAATGTGTTGTCAAACTCATCCCGTATGGTTTCACTTGCATTCTCAAACAGCTCGCTGTGTCGGACATCTTTGGCGCGGCTGATCGCTATTGATGTTATCAGCAGTGCTGCCAGTTCAAAAAGCAGCATTACAGCACAACCTATCCGAGGTCGGTAAAATCCGTAGGATATACCGAACATGAATATCACACCTGCGGCTGCCACACCAATGGACACCATTATCAAAGTTTTCATCGTGGACAGAGTTCTTGCAATAAGAGTCTTGATCTGTTTGTCGGTCTTTTGCACGATTTTTTCAGAAGCGGTGGGGTTTGTCAGGCGTTCGCCGCGAAGCAGTTCGTCACAGCTGACACCGAACATCTCGGCAATGGCGGGAATAAGCGACAGGTCGGGTGCACACTCGTCCCGTTCCCATCGGCTGACGGCTTTGTTTGACACGTTGAGTCTGTCTGCCACATCCTGCTGGGTCATTCCGTTTGCTTTGCGCAAAGCGGCTATAAACTGTCCAATGGAGTTTTTTGTCATATTGGCTCCTCCTCGCTTACGTTTCTGTGTTTATTCTACAAAATCGGAACAAAAAATAACACCCCTCAGACCGAAAATCTGTCTCGCAAACCGGGAATTGGGCATATTAAGGGTTATTTTTTTGGACTGGCAATAAAAAGGCGGCTTTATCATACTGTTTTTTACGGAGGTATGATATGCTGTCATCGTTGTTATCGTTTTTTACAAGCAGTTGGTTTCTGGTACTGAGGGTTTCCCCTATCGGCAGTTCTTTTCCCCGTCCGCTGTCGGCTGCCGAGGAGGCGGATGCAATAGCCAGAGCCGAAAACGGCGACACCCAAGCCCGTGATCTGCTGATCCGTCACAATCTCAGGCTGGTCGCCCACATAGTAAAAAAGTTTTATGCTTCCAGAGAGGATCAGGACGATCTGATCTCTGTTGGCACAATAGGACTGATAAAAGCCGTGTCATCCTACAAATCGGGCAAAAATATCCGCCTGGCAACCTTTGCGGCAAAGTGTATCGAAAACGAAATATTGATGTATTTCCGCTCGCTGAAAAAGCAGTCGGGAGAAATATCCCTGTCCGAGCCAATAGACACAGACAAGGACGGCAACACCCTGTCGCTTATTGACATAATAAGCTGCGAGGACACCATGCTCGAGGACATAGCCGATGCCGAGCGTCGGGCATCGGTGCTTGAGCTGACGGTGCGCTCACTTGATAATCGGGAGAGTGATATTATTATTATGCGATACGGTCTGTTCGGTACTCAGGCACACACCCAGCAGGCGGTGGCAGAGCATTTTGGCATCAGCCGCTCATATGTATCGCGGATAGAAAAGCGGGCACTCGATAAGCTGCGGGAGGCGCTGGGTGATGACTAAAAAAACTTGTGAGAAGCATACGCCTCTCACAAGTTTTTTATTTGATACCCAATGTATTGCAGATTTGTCGGGCGGCGTCTTCGGGCGAGTCGACCTTGACCGTAAAATCGCATACGGCGGCGTTCTGCCCCTCTGCCTCAATGGACAGCAGGCGGTTGACCTTGTCCTCGACAGGTGAGTCTTTGTTGAGTATGGCTGCCAGCAGGTCGCGCTTTTCACGCTTGGTGTATATGGTCACAACGTTGTCAAAATGGGTTTTAAGCGCCATTGCGCCGCAAATATCCATAACTGTGAGAACATGCTTGCCACGCGCCAAAATGTCTTCTACGTCTTTTTTGCGGGAGCCGTAGCACTTGTGGGCGTAGACGGTGGACTCGAACAGTTCACCGCGATCGTTCATGGCGTGGAAATCCTCAAGGCTGACGCAGTGATAGCCACGGCTTTTGCCGTCGGTTTCGGGAGACTCGGTGGTGTAGCTGCGCAGTTTTTCCACCGATGCGGTGCTTTGGAGTATGATGTCTGCGATCTCGTTCTTGCCGCTGCCCGAGGGGCCGACAAGCACCACAACACCGGGTCTGTCAAGAGTGACAGGTGTATGTCCTACGCTGTAGCTGTCCGATATTATCTCAACAAGCTTCAAAAACTCGTCGTATGTATTGACTGCCAGCATGCCTGTAGCTTCTCTGTTCCAGGGACGGCGCATCAGGATGGGGTATGCCGCATTGGAGCGGAACACGTTGTGCATACCGTCGTCAAACAGTATATCCACGTCGATTTTATCCTTGCGCGAGCCCATGTAGATATGGTCGGCAGGTATCTCGGGAAACTCCTCCATAATACGCTGGGCGCGTATGCCCATAAACTCGGGGCGGATAGACGTGGAGACAAAAACCTCGGTCATCCCGGACAGTTTGCGTACAAACTCTTTTGCGCCTTTGATGACCGGCTGATTGCGGAAAAACTCAGGGTCATCAAAAAACTCGAATATAACGTCGGCACGGGTGCCTAATTTGCCCCAATGATCGACCTCATACTGGGTGATGGGTGGGTCAAAGTTATACTTTTCGTTGGCGAGACGGATAGCGTAGGGCACGCACTCCATCAGCACGTCGTCTATATCAAGGGCGGTGGATAATCTGAATCTGCGCTCCATAACAACACTCACTTTCGGGTATTTGACAATTCTATTATATATAAATACTGTGACAAAATCAACATCCCCGCTCTTTTCATATTTGTGCATCGGCTGTAATAAGTATATATAAAAATTACGGGAGGCTTAAATATGAAAACAAGCATACTTCGTCTGAAAAGCCGCAAAAAGCGTATCGGAATAATCGCAGCAGCACTTGCTATATGCTGCTTTGTGGGATTTTTTGTAACAGACGGCGGGCAGGCAATAGTTACGGCGGCACTGCAGCGGCAGCTGCCCATTTATTGCGTCAAAAAGGACGACAAAGTTGTTGCTCTGTCTTTTGATGCGGCGTGGGGAAACGAAGACACCCAGCAGCTTATAGACATACTGGGCAAATATAACATCAAGGCAACGTTCTTTGTGGTCGGCGAGTGGGTGGACAAATATCCCGAGTCTGTCAAAGCGCTGCACGATGCAGGACACGAGATCATGAACCACTCCAACGATCACAAATACTTCAGCAAGCTGTCCGCCGCCGAAATAATCAGCGATATAAATCTGTGCAACGACAAGATCGAATCGGTCACTGGAGTGCGACCTACCCTATTCCGCCCGCCCTACGGCGACTATAACGACAACGTGGTGTCTACCGTCAACTCAATCGGTATGTACCCGATACAGTGGGATGTGGACAGTCTGGACTGGAAGGATCTGAGCGCTCAGGATATCCAAAGCCGCGTACTCAAGCGTGTTCAGCCCGGATCTATCGTGCTGTTCCACAATGCAGCCAAGAACACCCCCGCCGCGCTCAGCGGTATTATCGAGGGACTGCTTGCGCAGGGGTACAGTTTTTTGCCCATATCTCAGCTGATCTACAAAGACAACTATACCATCGATCATACAGGCAGGCAGCAGCCCGTGACGGCATCAGCGCAATAGGGTCTGACAGGTTAACATACAGAGTCTGAAAGCTGCTTTTTGCGGGCTTGCCAGTTGGGCATACACTCACTCAGCGCGGCATAAAAGAGCCTGCTGTGATCGGGATGCAGAAAGTGGCACAACTCATGTGCGGCAACATAGTCGATCAGGCTATGCGGCATGGCAGCCAGTCGGGTATTGAATGTAACCACTCCCTCACGTGGGCGGCAGTTGCCCCATTGCGAGGTCATCCTGCGCACCCGTATTGCGGGAAAGCTGACTCC
>JAFYMQ010000219.1 GCA_017556565.1 Clostridia bacterium
ACTAAGCCTCAGGCTGCGCTGGATCTCGAAAGTGCCCACGGCGGCAGCTGCTACCCCGGAAGTGACAAAGTGGTGGTCATAGACCCCGGTCACCAAAACAAGGGCATGAGCGAAAAAGAGCCCAACGGCCCCGGCTCGGATATTCTCAAGGCCAAGGTCGCTTCGGGCACGCAGGGTGTTGCAACCGGGATCGAGGAGTACAAGCTTAATCTTGCCGTGTCGCTGCTTGTGCGTGATGAGCTGATAAAGCGCGGCTACACGGTGGTCATGATACGCGAGAGTAATGACGCACGCATCAGCAACGCCGAGCGTGCTGTTATGGCAAACGAGTACGGTGCCGATGCATTTATCCGCGTACACGCAAACGGCTCGGACAATCCTGACACCCGCGGCGCCATTGCTATATTCCAGACCAAAGCAAATCAATGGTGCGGAGACCTGTATGACCAAAGCAGGCTGCTGAGCGAGACAGTGCTCAAGTACTACTGCCAGCGCTCGGGTATAGAAAATGACGGCAACTGGGAGACCGACACCATGACCGGCATCAACTGGACACGCGTGCCCTCCACCATAATCGAGCTTGGATATATGTCCAATGCAGACGAAGACCGACTGATGGCAACAAGTGAGTTTCATGCTGCGGCGGCTGTGGGCATAGCCGAGGGCGTGGACGGGTATTTTGAGGCCATAAAGTAAAACCGAAAAGGACTGACTGTACAAAAAATGCTGAAGAACATCAAACCCGCAAGATGCATCATAGCCGCTCTGTGCGGTGCGTTTGTGGCGTTCGGACTGTATCAGGTGCACTCTCTGTCGGGGGTCACCGAGGGCGGCGTACTGGGTCTCAACCTGCTGCTTGAGCACTGGTTTGATATCAGCCCGTCCATTACAAACTTTGTTGTCACCGCCCTGTGCTACCTGCTGGGCTGGCGGCTGCTGGGCAGGGAGTTTATGATATACTCGGCATTTGCCATAGGCAGTTTTTCTGTCTCATACCGCGTGTTTGAGCAGTTTGACAGACTGTGGCCGCAACTTGCGGAATACCCGCTGCTTGCCGCCCTGCTGGGCGCTGTTTTCGTGGGTGTGGGAACCGGAATATGCATCCGTGCAGGTGCCGCCATCTGCGGCGACGATGCGCTGGCTATGTGCATATCCCACCTGACACGTATGAGGGTGCAGTGGGCATATCTGATCACCGACGGAATAGTCCTGGCGCTGAGCGCTACATATATACCTCTGTCCCGACTGTGGTATTCGCTGCTGACCGTTGTTCTGTCGGGGCAGATAATAGGATTCATCCAGCGCATCGGCGCAAAAAACAAGGAGGAAAACTGACGTGGAAAAAATGCTTGGAGTAATGCTTGACTGCTCCCGCAATGCCGTTATGAGCGTGCAGGGAGTAAAAAACTATGCAGATATTATAGCAAAAATGGGCTACAACACCCTGATGCTCTACACCGAGGATACATACGAGATACCCTCTCAGCCATATTTTGGCCATCTGCGCGGCAGATTCAGCCAAAACGAGCTGCGTGAGCTGGACAAATACTGCGCAGGTCTGGGCATTGAGCTTGTGCCCTGCATACAGACTCTGGCTCATCTGGAAAATATGTTCAAGTGGTATACCGAGTACGAAAATATCCGCGACTGCGACGAGATACTGCTTGCAGGCGAGGAAAAGACCTATGCGCTGATCGAAGCTATGATAGAGTCCTGCGCCTCCTGCTTCAGCTCCAAAAAGATACATATCGGCATGGACGAGGCATACAACGTCGGTCTTGGCAAGTATCTCAAAAAACACGGGTTTGGCGACAGATTTGACATCATCAACGATCATCTGCACCGCGTATGCGCCATCACCGACAAATACGGCTTTGAGCCTATGATATGGAGCGATATGTTCTGCAAGCTGGCGCTCAACATCACCGATCAGTACGCAGACGTCAACACTCAGCAGATCCTCCAGAAAGCCCGCCTGCCCGAAAATATAACCCTGGTATACTGGGACTACTACAGCACCGATTACGACCGCTACGTGCGTATGATACGCACCAACAAGATGTTCGGACGCAAAGTGATTTTTGCCGGCGGTGCGTGGATATGGAAAAGCTTTGCACCCAGAAACTGCTTCAGCATAAACGCCAACTCTGCCGCACTGCGCGCCTGCCGCGACGAGGGCATAGACGGAGTTATCATGACAGTATGGGGCGATGACAGTACCGAGTGCTCCCGATACAGTATTCTGCCCACCCTGATGCAGACTGCCGCAGGACTGCAGGGGCTGACCGACGAAGATGCGATAAAGGCGGCTTTTGAGCAGGCGGTCGGCTGCAGCTATGACAGTTTTATGCTGTTTGACATGCTTGACATGGCACAGCACAAGCCTATGGCATATTACGGCAAGTGCCTGCTGTACAACGATCTGCTGCTCGGCACACGCAACTATATGTGCAAGGACGTTGACCGCGGCTATTACGGTGAGCTTGCACGCAAGCTGCACAATGCCGAAAACAAGGGCGGGTTTGACTATCTGTTTGACAGTTACGAAAAGCTTGCACGGGTGCTTGAGATCAAGTGTGATCTGAGCGTACGCATCAAGAGTGCATATCTGCAGGGCGACCGCGATGCTCTGTGTGCCTGCATCCACGACTGCGAGCAGGTGCTGATGCGCCTCAACGACTTCTCTCTTGCATACCGAAAAGCATGGATGCGCGAAAACAAGCCTCACGGACTGGATATATTCGATATCAGGATCGGCGGACTTATTCAGCGCATCATAAGCTGCAAGATGCGGCTTGAGGAATACATCCGCGGTGAGACAGAGAGCATACCCGAGCTGCTTGAGCCCGATCTGCCCTCCCCCAACGGTGGCCCACACTGGTACAGACTGGTAACACCCAACCAGCTGACATACGGTAGATAACAGGAGCTATATTCCATGAATATCCAGATTTTACAGCTTATAGAAGGTGCTCGTCAGGCTCGGGGCATAGCCGTCATAATCGACGTGTTCCGCGCTTTTACGGTCGAGTGCTTTGTGACAAAAAACGGCGCTGCCAAACTCTACGCTGTTGGTGACAAGGCTCTTGCATACGAGTTCAAAGAAAAAGACCCCACCTGCATCCTCATAGGCGAGCGTGAGGGCAAAAAGCTGCCCGGATTTGATTACGGCAACTCGCCCTCTGACGTGGAAAAGGTGGATTTTGCAGGCAGGACGGTAGTGCACACCACCTCTGCGGGCACTCAGGGCGTGGACAATGCAGTCAATGCAGACGAGATAATAACCGGCTCTCTGACCAACGCCAAAGCGGATGCCGAATACATCCGCCGCGGCAGCTATGATCAGGTGTCGCTGGTGTGCATGGGTCTGGGCGGCAAAGAGCCTACCGATGAGGATACCCTGTGCGCCGAGTACATAAAAAGCCTGCTCGAGGGCAGTGATATCGATCTTAGTACCCGCATGTACAACCTGAGATACACCAGCGGCGCCAAGTTCTTTGACCCTGCAAAGCAGCAGGTATTCCCCGAGGCAGATTTTCATCTCTGCTGCCGCAACGACAGTTTTGACTTTGTGCTCCGTGCCGAAAAAGAAGGCAACGTATACCGCATGAAGCGGATAGATCTGTAATAATGCAAAAATCCCGCCGCAGAACTCTGCGGCGGGATAGTTATATTCAGTTGGGTTTGCCGCTATGGGTCAGGTCGCATTTTTGGTACACCGAGATTATTCCGCTGTGGGAGGCAAGCTTTTCAAACAGCAGTTGCCTGCGCTTTGCGCCTCTCGAGCCGCCAAGCTCGGCATGGAAGGTAATGGAGAATGTGCCGTTGTCGGCCTTTTCGGCAAGCAGCTCGCCGATCTCCACGCGGCATTCTTTTGCACAGTCGTGGAGCACACGCAGGCCGATCGTCACGTCGTTGGTCTCCAGACAGTAGGAGCAGCGGTCGCCGTGAGCGCCCACCAGCTTGTTCTGCACCACTTCCAGCAATGTCAGGGTGATAAATATCAGCACCATGCCCACCAGCGCAACATAATAGTAGCCTGCGCCTGCGGCTATGCCCAGACATGCCACCGACCACAGACTGGCGGCGGTGGTCAGACCTTTGACGCTTG
>JAFYMQ010000220.1 GCA_017556565.1 Clostridia bacterium
GCCCGCAAATGCTGCAACGATTATTATCAGAGCAAGAAGCAATGCTAACATTTTTTTCATACGAGTATCCTCCTATTTTATTTTGCTTGAAACTACTCCAGTTTGTACTAAATGATCTTGTGCCAATTATAACAAAGCACATTTGTAAAAGCAAGGTGTTTTTTATCATATCCTTAACAATTAGCCGTTCTTCTTAACAATATTTTTGTGCATTTGCATCCCTTTGCGGCTTTTCGAGTATTATAAATTATGCACTTTGCACAACTGTTTGTGCAAAGTGCATAATTTTCTACCTTTAATTTTTACATAGCTGTCAAGCCGTGGTTTAACATTTGAAAGCTGCCTGTGCAGAAAAAAATGCGCTGCAAAATGCAGCGCATCTTAAAATTGCTGTCAGAGTGATCCGGTCAGCGTTTTTTCCACTCGTCGTACTGCTCCATGTAGGCTTTGTCCTCGGCAGTAAACTTGCGCAGGGTGTTGATGGGTGCGCCGCCGTTGTACTTGCGGTCGCCTACGTCCTCGGTAGTACCCATAACGGTGATGTTTGCCTGACGGCGGCGTGCGCGGACGTGGTCCCAGTCAATGAAATAAATGTGAGCAAACTCACCGCCGTCCAGCTTGCCGTCCTTGATGGTCATGGTCTCGCTTCTGCCAAAGAACACGCTGCGCAGGTGTCCGTCGGTGTTCATGGAGGTGTAGTTGCCGGGCTCGTTGACGTATCTGCCGAACTGTGCGTGGACAGGGCCGGGATGACGATAGTCACCTTCGTTGGTATAATCGGGGATCATCTTGCGCATGATGTCCAGCAGGTCGTGCTGCAGGTACTCCAGATCAAAGGTGTCAAAATCGTGGGAGCATTCCTGGATCATGACCGAGCAGGTGGTGTGGTGGGATGCGATGCAGCAGGTGCCGTTCTTGATACCCGACTCCTCAACGATCTTCATAACGTCTACCGAGATATCGTGGAATGTGGGATCCAGCCGCGGGACTGGAGCTCTATTTCTTTCTGAACAACTTTGAAGTCCATTTTGTGTTCCTCCTGATGTATATATTATATATGTATAGCTTACTTGGTGCGCTCGTCAAATGCTCTGCGGCATGCGCCGATCATCTCGTCCACCATGGCGGCTCTGTCGGCGGCTTTTGCAACACCGCTGGACGAGCCGGTTGCATCTGCGCCTGCGATGATGGTGTTGTACACGTCCTGACCGTTGGCGATGCCTGCTGCGGTCAGCACGAGAATGTCGGGGTTGACCTGCTTGACGCATTTGGTAGCGGCTTCCACATACTCAACGCCTACGCTGACGCCCGTACCGATAAGCTCGGAGGGCTCGGCAACGATAATGTCGGGGTTGAGGGTTGCGATTTTGGCTGCCTCTGCCATGGAGTCGGCGCATACGATGGTGCTGAGACCTACCTCCTCTGCCCTCTTGACGGTTGCGGTCAGTACATCAAAGGTCAGGGGCTTTTCCACGTGGTTGAGCATTACGCCCTCAGCGCCCGCAGCTACCAGCGACTCGGGCAGAATATCTGCCAGACCTCTGCCCACGGGGATGGGGTCCATATGGGGTGCAAAAACGTGGATGCGGCTTGTGTTCTCTTTTACCCTGCGGATATCAACTACGGGACAGGTAAAAATAATGTCCACATCGTATTTTTCCGATGCTTTGTCGGCGGCAATTGCCAGTTCCAGTATATCATCTCCAAAAAGGTAGGACTTGGGTCCTATCTCAAAAAAAGGAGCTTTTATCTTATTGTTCTTGTTCATAACTCTGCCTCCTGCGGCTGTTTTTCTTTTCATATTATAATTTGAACCCCGTAATAAGTCAACAAGTATTATGATATTCTATAACATCCGTATTGATTTTGGCGGCGCGATGTTGTATCATTATTGGTATCGAGAGGAGTTGGGCACTATGACAGAACAGGCTGCAAAATATGCCGCAGAGGCATTTGAGATCGAGGCAGCGGATATAAAAAACGGCTGGGCCAATATGGACAAGCAGGCTTTTGCCAAAGCGGTGGAGGTTCTTGCCAACGCCGAACGCATAGCAGCCGCAGGCTGCGGACACACGGGTATTGCCTGCCGGCATTTTACCCATCTGATGTGCTGCATCGAGCGTCCCGCCAGATTCATCAGCCCTGCAGAGGCTGTACACGGCGGTACGGGTTATATACAGAAGGGTGACGTGCTTGTACTGGCATCCCGCGGCGGCAAGACTCAGGAGCTGCTGCCCATTATGGATATTGCGAGAGCCAAGGGCGCCTGCATCATCACCGTTACAGAGAATCTCAGCTCTCCCCTGGCCCTTGGCGCTGACATCGTGCTGCCTATGAAAATCAGCCGCGAGACGGACAAGTATAACAGTCAGGGTACCACAAGCTTTCTTGTCACCTGCGCCATTTTTGATGCGCTGCAGGCGGCGCTTATTGAGGAGACCGGGTACAAAAACGAGCAGTTTGCCGTCATTCATCCCGGCGGTGCGGTCGGCGAGCGACTGAACAAGCGGTAATATACCTATAAATAATATATACATATAGCAAAACAGCGCGAGCATAAGCTCACGCTGTTTTTATTGTTATTCAGGCAGATTTACTCAAATCTCGACGCCCTTTTCCCGCAGACGGTACTTAAACTCTTCTTTGACAGCGGTGCGGAAGCTCTCGTCGGTGACAAAATCATAGGTCACGCCTGCCATGATAGCGGCGCACTCTCTGATAAAGTCGGTTGCTTTCTGGGTCTTGCCCAGTGCCACGTGCTCAGGAGAATGTCCTGCTACGCCCTTGTTGTACTCGGCTCTGACAAGGATGCCGGGGCACACATAGGATACGTTGCCAAAATCGGTAGCGCCGCCGCCGCAATACTGCAGGGCTGCTTCGTCAAGATGCATAACGTCGTCAAAGCCGAACAGGCGGGCATTACTTTCCGATGCGTCGCACAGAGGCTTGTTGACGATGGTGTCATAGAATACGGGGTTGCGGGTGACCTTTACCTCGGTCTCGGTCATCAGGGCGCTGCCGTCCATGATCTTGATCATGCGGCGCACCATATCCTCCAGATAGGTCTTGTCGGTTGCACGCATGGTGACCCATGCTTTTGCTTTGGGATGGACGATATTGGCAGCGCCTGTGCCCTCCATGACGGTGTAGTGGATGCGCGAGCCGTTTCTGACGTGCTCACGCATACACTCAAGTCCGTGGACTGCCAGCATCATGGCATCCAGAGCCGATCTGCCCTTTTCGGGCGAGCCGCCTGCATGGGCGCTTGTGCCTGTCCACTCAACAACAGAGGATGCCAGCGCAACATTGGTGCCGCTGCCGCCGGTATGTGTGCCGGTATGGTTGGAAAATACCATGTCCAGCTCGGTAAAGCAGCCTGCCTCGACCATATTGATCTTGCCGCCTTTGTTTTCTTCTGCGGGGGTGCCGTAGATGACCAGCTTGTAGGGTACGTCTTTGAGGTTATCTCTGACAGCCAGCGCTGCGCCGATGGCGGCAGGGGTCTGCAGATGGTGACCGCAGCCGTGACCCAGATTGGCCAGCGCATCGTACTCACCCAAAAATCCTACTACGGGGCCGCCCGTGCCCTGCTCGTACTCGGCGCGGAATGCGGTGGGCAGAGTGCCTGTGCCGACTTCGACCTTGAAGCCCTTTTCTTTGAGATAATCGGTGAGCAGCTTGCAGGCATACTCCTCCTCAAAGCCTATTTCGGGATGGTCAAATATATCGTCGCTGAGACCTCTCAGCTCGGGCATATATCCGTCGATGGACTGCAAAAACTTCTGTTTCATACTTTGTCTCCCCTTTTCTCAGGCTTCGATGCCTTTTTCACGCAGGCGGTGCTTGTATTCTTCGGTAACCTCTGTGCGGAACTCCTCGTCATAGAGGAAGTCATAGGTCACGCCTGCCATAATGGATGCGCAGTTTTTGAGGTAATTGAAAGCCTCCTGTGTCTTGCCCAGAGCAACGTACTCGGGGGTGTGAGCAACCACGTTGTCGCCGTACTCAACGTAGAACATAACGCCGGGGCACACATAAGACACGTTGCCGTAGTCGGTAGCGCCGCCGCCGGTGACGTTTATCTGAGCCTCGGTCTTGTGGACAAGCTTCTTGACGTCAAGCAGCTCGGCATTCTTCTCAACAGCGTTGTGGAGCGCCATATTGATAACGGTGTCGTAGAACATGGGATCGTGCTCGACCTTGACCTCGGTCTCGGTCATCAGGGCGCTGCCCTCCATGACCTTGCGCATACGTCTGAGCATATCCTCAAGATAGGTCTTGTCAGCGCTGCGGCAGGTAACTCTTGCGCGGGCTTTGGGATGGACGATGTTTGCAGCGCCTGTACCCTCAAGAATGGTATAGTGGATACGGCTGCCCGTTCTGATATGCTCGCGCATACACTCGAGGCCATGGAATGCCAGCATCATAGCATCCAGTGCCGATCTGCCCTTTTCGGGCGAGCCGCCTGCGTGAGCGCTTGTGCCTGTCCACTCAACTACCGAAGATGCCAGTGCAACATGGTTGTTGCTGCCTGCGGTGGTGTTGGCGGTATGGTTGGAGAATACCATGTCCAGCTCCTTAAAGCAGCCTGCGTTTGCCATATTGATCTTGCCGCCGCGGGTCTCCTCGGCAGGTGTGCCGTAGATGACCAGCTTGTAGGGGCGGTCTTTGATATTGTCTCTTATAGCCAGAGCGGCGCCGATGGCTGCAGGGGTCTGCAGGTGGTGACCGCAGCCGTGACCCAGATTGGCCAGTGCGTCGTACTCACCCAAAAATCCTACTACGGGGCCGCCTGTGCCCTGCTCATACTCGGCACGGAATGCGGTGGGCAAGCCGCCTGTGCCGATCTCTACCGTAAAACCTTCTTTTTTCAGGTAATCGGTGAGCAGCTTGCAGGCATACTCCTCTTCAAAGCCTATTTCGGGATGGTCGAATATGTCGTCGCTCAGTGCTTTGAGCTGGGGCATATAGCTGTCTACTGTTTTGAAAAGCTTGTTTTTCATCTTTACCACTCCATCTCGTTTAATTTAAGCAGCGCACGTGCGTAGATACGCATACCCCGCTGCAATCTGTCAAGTGATACGCTTTCGTCTTTGCCGTGGGCGCCGCCGTGACCCTTGGGGAAATCATCGGGAGGCAGGCAGCCGTTCATACCGTATACCAGAGCGTTGGGCAGAACGTGGGCATAGGTGCCGCCGCCTACTGTGTAGGGTGCGCTGTTTGCGCCGCACTGTTCGTTGGCGATTTGGGTCAGCTCATCTATAACGTCCCAGTCTCTATTGAGCAGATATGGGTCGGTGCCGCGCTGAATGCCCGCAATTTCAAAGCCTCTTGCCTCGCAAAGCGCCTGCAGTCCCTCGGCAATCCTGTCATAGGTAGTCTCTATAGGATAGCGGATATTGAGACCGAACTCGGGCTTGCCATCTCTGTGCCGCACGTCCACCATGGCAAGGGTCAGATCTCCCATGATCCCGCTCTTGCAGTCGATGCCGAACATCTCGCCCGCCACGTCAACCGACACGTCGCGCAGGAATGCGGCCTTGAGGGCATCACCCTCGCTGAGCATACCGCTTGACAGCAGCGCGCTTGTGATGACGGTGATCATATTGCCCTCACGCTGGGGGTGGGCGCAATGTACGGGCGCGGTATTGGCGGTAAGCTTGACTGTGCCGTCAGCACAAGTCTCGCACTCGCATCCCTCTGCCGAGGCAAGATGGGCAGCGCTGAGCCACGCCTCGGCTTTGCCGGGTGAGTCGTCCTTGCCCGCCTCAAGCCTGATGTTGTCCCACGGGGTTTTGGCAATGATGCGTGCGCGGACGCAGCCTTTGCCGCCGTAGCCTACGGGGAAGCCGCTGTCGGGCACAAGTGACAGTCTGGGTGCGGGATATTTTTGCAAAAAGGCTTTTACATCGGCCTTTTCGGGGGTGTTATGAACCTCTGCCATGGCAGTTTCTTCGTTGCTGCCCACGAACAGGGCGGGGTTATAGCGGAGCTTTATGCCCAGTTTTTTGAATATCTGCAGCAGGCGCAGAACGGCGATTAGCTGCCCTTTGTTGTCGGTAGCGCCGCGGCCGATGATGCAGCCTTTGTACTCTATGGCATTGTAGGGGTCATAGTTCCAGCCTATCCCCTCATGGACCACGTCGCCGTGTGCCCACACGCCAAGATCGATCTCGCCCTCATCGGGTGCAAGGCTGACAACGCCCGTACCGTAGTCGCGAGTAACAAATCCACGCTCTGCGCCGATCTTGAGCACCTCTTCCAGCAGCCGCTGAGGGCCTGCGCCGAAAGGTGCACCGGGCAGAGGCGCCTCTCTCACCGAGCGGATATTGACCAGCCTGATAACGTCGGCTGCTATATTGGCGCGGTCGCTCTCTATGAGCCGATCGATCTTTTTTATAAGCTCATTGTCCATAGTTTGTTCCTCTTGTTACCAGTCCATCTCGTTGAGCGCCAGCAGTGTTCGGGCATAGATGCGCATTGCCCGCTGCAGGCGGTCAAGGGATACGCACTCGTCCTTGCCGTGAGCGCCGCCGTGACCCTTGGGGAAATCTTCGGGCGGGTTATAGCCGCTCATGCCGAAAGCAAGACCGTGGGGCAGGCAGTGAGCATAGGTGGCGCCGCTGAGGGTGTAGGGCTGTGCATCGGCTGCACACTGCTCGTTTGAGATCTCGGTCAGCTTTTGGATAACGTCCCAATTGGGATCGAGCAGGTAGGGGCGCACACCGCAATAGGTGTCCACCACCTCAAAATGGTTGACCTCGGCAACTTTTTTGAGCTGCTCAAGGATATTTTCAAATGTAGTCTCCACGGGATAGCGGATATTGATACCAAACTCAGGCTTGCCGTCAACCTCAATAGTGTCAAGCATAGCCAGAGTCAGATCGCCCACCGCTCCGCCGCCGCAGTTGATACCGAACATCTCACCTGTCACGTCCAGAGAGACGGCTTTGAGAAGCTCGGCTTTTGCTTTGTCCTCGCCCTCAAGCAGATTATGCTCAAGCAGGCCGCCCAGCACAAGGGTGACCATATTGCCGCCCGGCTTGGGGTGGGCGGGATGTACGGGTGGGGTCTCGGCGGTGATACGGGTGCTCTCTCCCCGCTCGACGGTGCAGTTTTCTATATCGGGGCAGCTGCCAAATGCCAGCTGAGCGCAGGCAAAGCCGGGTGCCTGAGCGGTGCCCGCGGTGAAGTGCAGCTTGTTCCAGGGGGTCTTGGCTCTGAATCGCACACGCATAGAGCCCTTGCCGCCGTAGCCTACGGGGAAGCCGCTGTCGGGTACAAGCGACAGTCTGGGGCAAGAGTAGAGATTGAGGAAGCCCTGTGCATCGGGGTTGCCCGCGACACCGAACATATCACCCATAGCCGTCTCCTCGTCGCTGCCCACATACAGAGCGGGGTTGTAACGGAGCTTTATATCAAGTTTTTTGAATATCTGCAGCAGGTGCAGGATGGCTGCAAGCTGACCTTTGTTGTCGGTAGCGCCTCGGCCGATGATAACGCCCTTGTACTCAATAGCGTTAAAAGGCTCGTAGATCCAGCCGCTGCCTTCGTGCACAACGTCGCCGTGTGCCCAGATGCCGAGATCGATATCGCCCTCATTGTAAGCGGCGCTTACTACGGCGACATTCTCATAATCGCGCACCGCAAAGCCCCTCTCTGCGCCCATCTCAAGCACTGTGTCCAGCACACGACGCACTCCCGCACCAAAGGGAGCGCCCGGCA
>JAFYMQ010000221.1 GCA_017556565.1 Clostridia bacterium
CATGATAATAGATGCCTCCCAATCCGCTGGCATTGCATATATAAATACCAAAAAACTAAAGGCGACTGCCTATATATGCTTTCCGGGGCACAAAGCTCTGTTCGGTCCACAGGGTACAGGATGCTTGATTTGCTGCAAAGATGAATTGCTTTACAGTATTACAGAAGGCGGCACGGGCAGCAACTCTATAGACGAAAATCAGCCTGATTTTCTGCCTGATATTTATGAGAGCGGTACAGCCAATGCACACGGCATTTGCGCGCTGGCTGAGGGGGTCAGATTTGTCCAAAAACGAACGCTCAGGGATATTTCTGCCTGCCACAGAGAGCTTACTTTGTATGCACTGGAGAGGCTTTCGGCAATATCTTCGCTTAAGATATTCACGGGTGCGGGGCATGAGCATGGCGTTATATCTTTTATTGCCGACAAAACAGACTGTGAAGAGGCAGCCGAATATCTTAACAGACAGGGGATTTTTGTCCGTGCGGGACTGCAGTGCGCACCCCTTGCGCACAAGACTGTGGGAACGGTTGACAGAGGCAGTGTAAGGGTTAGTTTTTCTGTATTCAACACCGTACGGGATATAGATATTCTGTGTTATAATTTAAATCGGATTTTAAGCAAAAAAACCTCGGTTTTCTATTGAAAATATTAGACATTTCTGCTATTATAATATAAGTAAAAAATTAAGTTGGAAGGTATGCGAAAAGTGTTGGATTATGTATGGCAGCATCTGCGTTTGATCACCGTTTTTGATATCATCGATATTATACTGGTCGCCGCGATAATTTTTTATATTCTGAAGCTTGTCAGAGGAACAACCGCTGAGTATCTGCTCAAGGGTGTTCTTGTTTTGTTTGCCGCTCTTTTGGTATCGGGTATACTCAAACTCAATATAATCAACTATTTGCTGACTTCCGTATTCCAGATAGGAATACTTGCCATTGTCATACTGTTCCAGCCGGAACTGCGAAATATCCTCCACAAGTTCGGCACGACCCATCATCTGAAACTTTTCCGCTCACAGGAAAAAGAAGACAACCGTGCTATCAGGCTTGCCATTGCCAACATTGTTGATGCATGCCGCGCCATGTCTGCCGACAAGATCGGCGCGCTTATGGTTTTTCAGCGCGAGGATAACGTAACATCGGTTGCAAACTCGGGTACAGCCATTGACGCTGAGACCAGTGCCGAACTTATCAAGAACATTTTTTATCCCAAATCTCCGTTGCATGACGGTGCGGTTATTGTTACCGACGGACGTATACGCGCAGCGGGCTGTATTCTGCCTCTGTCTGCCAATCTGAATATCAGCAAAGAACTGGGTACCCGTCACCGTGCCGCGTTGGGCATGAGTGAAGCGTACGACTCCATATCGGTCGTTGTTTCCGAAGAGAACGGATATATCTCGCTGGCAAGCGGGGGAGTGCTCAAACGCAGACTTTCGCCTGAGAGTCTTGAGAAGATTCTGTGCGATCAGCTGCTGCCCAAGAATGATGTTGAGCAAAAGAACACCATTCTTGACTGGATGAAGGGATGGAAAAAGAAATGAAAGCTTGGCTCAAAAAATATAATATCTTCACCTGGCTGATCTCGGTTCTGATCTCGGTTCTTATTTGGTTTTTTGTTGTGTCCCAGCTCAACCCCGATATGGATGCACGATTCAAGAACATTGATATTCAGATTACCGATATTGAGCAGCTTACAGCCAACGGGCTGGCTATTGTCAGCGGCGGAAACGAGACCGCCGACGTCAAGGTGCGCGGCAAGCGCGACAAGGTCGCACTTCTGGAGGCGGACAGCTTCAAGATTACCGCAAGTGTTGCATCCATAACTGTTCCCGGTACATACAATCTCAGCTACAATATAGACGTTCCCGACGTCAGTGTTGTAGCCAAAACACCCTCCCAGATCAGCGTTGTTATTGATCATATATCTTCCAAGACTGTTCCTGCTGAGATCAAGTTTACAGGTAAAATGCCCGAGGGATATATTCTTCAGGATTATGATCTTTCGCCCGATGCCATTATTGTAAAGGGACCGGAGAGTCAGCTTGATATGATCAAACAAGCTGTTGTAAACTTTGACCTCACCAACAACAAAAAATCCCAGCAGACAACTCTCTCGTATACTTTCTATGACGGCAAGGGAAATGTGCTTGATATCGACGGCCTGACTGTTGATACTCCTGCCATAGTTTTTAGCTCTTATGTTGTACAGGTCAAGACCGTGCCTCTGGTGCTTGACGTTATTTCTGAGGGAATGTACGCCGAGAATATAGCAACAATAACCGTAGGACCCAAAGAAATCGAAATAATGGGCGATCCGTCTGTTGTGGCTGCTATCAACAGACTGTCTGTAGGAACTGTCAATCTCAAAACTATGCTCAAGTCCCACCAGACATCTGTTCAGTTCGATATCGATCTGCCCGACGGAGTCACCACAGAATATGACGGAGACACCGCCCAGATCAAGGTTGAACCTCAGGGCTACGGATACGGTCTTGTTGTTTTGACTGCAGATAATTTTGAGCCTATAGAGGGTTACTCTTATCTCAAAGGCGCTACTATAGCTGTAGAGGTATTCGGACAGACCAATGTGGTAAACAGACTTCTTGACACGGATATGATTGTCAAAGTTATGAGCATATCAAAAGACGAGTCAAGTGTGACCGCTACCGTGTCTTTGGATATATCCTGCAAATATGAGGATATCGACGTTTTGGGTGCTCATACTCTGCACGTTCTTATATCGGACAGTTCCAATGAGGCAGTCGCACAGTAATGAGTATTATTGTTTCTAATATCCGTTTGCCATACGGCATAAGCGATGAAGAGGTAATCTACAAAGCTGCCCGCAGTATGGGTCTCAGAAAAGCAGATATAAAATATTCGGGCATATACAGAGAGTCGCTTGACCTCAGACACGGAAATATATCCAAGCTTTATTCTGTCGAGTTTGAGCTTGGCAATATTGAGCAGGAACACAAACTGTCTGCAGCAGATCAGGATATTTATCAAAAGCCCGATTACAGTTTTCCCGCATCAACGGGAAATGAGGTTCTCCCTGCGCCGCCCGTTGTTGTTGGATTTGGCCCTGCGGGAATGTTCGCAGCGCTGATTCTTGCCGAAAACGGCTTTCGTCCAATCGTAATTGAGCGCGGCTCCAAAATGGACGATCGCGACAAAAAGGTGCAGAACTTTTTTGACAGCGGCAAACTGGATGTGAACACCAATATCCAGTTTGGAGAGGGTGGAGCAGGCACGTATTCGGATGGCAAGCTTACCTCCCGCATAAATGATCCTCTCTGTCTGCTTGTTCTTGACATACTGAAAAATCACGGTGCACCCGAAGCCATCCTGCGTATGGCAAAGCCTCATATAGGCACCGATTTGCTTAAAAATGTTGTTGTTTCTATCCGTAATCGTATAGAGCAGCTTGGCGGCAAAGTTCTCTTTGACACGCCTATGACCGGCATTAGATATTCAAACGGCAAGCTTAACGCCGTTGTCACGTCTGCAGGAACAATCGATACCGATACTGCGATTTTCGCAATAGGCCATAGTGCCCGCGATACTATATCAATGCTTTGTGAAAACAGCTTTGCCATAGAGCCAAAGGCGTTTTCTGTTGGTCTGCGTGTTGAGCATCTTCAGCAGGAACTGAACTATTCCGTATACGGCAAGCATATGCACCTGCCCGATCTGCCTCAGGCAGAATATAACCTGTCCGCCAAGCCTTTTGACCGCGGATGCTACTCCTTCTGCATGTGCCCGGGCGGTTATGTTATCCCGGCCGCAAGCGAAGAAAACGGCGTGGTCACAAACGGTATGAGCCTGCATAAGCGCGCAGGCGCTAATGCAAACTCGGCTATATGCGTGTCTGTACTGCCTGCTGATTTTGCATCAGGTTCACCCTTGGCGGGAATTGAGTTTCAGCGTCAGCTTGAGCGCAGAGCGTTTATCGAGGGCGGATCTGACTATAAAGCACCTGTACAGACGGTAGGGGACTTTATAAACGGCACAAAATGCAGCATATCCGATGCGGTCAAGCCTACCTATGCAATAGGCACAAAGCCTACCGATTTTTCGAGTTGGCTCCCGTCATTCGTGACCGACTCCATAAGAGCGTCTATGCCGCTTTTTGCGCGCAAATTAGCCTGCTTTGGCAGCAAGGATGCTATTTTTACCGGCGTGGAAACACGCACGTCTTCGCCTGTGAGAATAACCCGAAACAGTGATTTCCAATCTCTGAATATTGAGGGTGTGATCCCATCCGGTGAGGGCGCAGGTTACGCAGGCGGTATTATGAGTGCAGCCGTTGACGGAATCAAGGCAGCCTCCGCTATACTCAAAAGATACAAGATATAATCGAGGTATACAATGAATCAAAACGCTGTTGTAAAAAAGATATTGCCAAACGGCAATGCAGAAATTGAGGTCGTGCGTAAAGCCGCCTGCACCTCGGACTGCAGTAAATGCAAAGGTTGCGACCATCATCCCGAACAAAAGATCTTTATCGAAGCACACAATCCCATTGATGCAGAGGTTGGAGATCTGGTGCTTGTGCAGTCGTCCACATCCAACGTACTCAAAGGTGCGGCCGCAATATACGTTCTGCCTTTGATTATGATGTGCGCAGGTTATTTTGTCAGCGGCACACTGGCAGAGGGACTCAGGATTCTGATATCCATGCTTTCACTTGCTGCAGGATTGTTTATCTGCAAGCTTGTATATAATTCTGAGGCTAAGAAACGTTCGTTAACATTTACAATAACACATAAACTGAGGTGAATATTATGCTCAAGAGTATGACAGGCTACGGCAGACATGTAGCAGAAAATGACAAGAGACAGATTACTGTAGAGATACATTCGATAAACCACAGATACCTTGATCTTACAGTCAAAACACCCCGTGTATATTCCTTCCTGGAAGATGCCGCAAAAAAGAAGATCACACAGTTCATTGCCCGTGGTAAAGTCGATGTATATATAGGCATCAAGGACAAAGAGGACAACAGTGTCAAGATTGCACTCAATAACCCCATCGTTTCCGGCTATATCAATGCCGCCAAGGATGCCGCAGAAAAGTTTGG
>JAFYMQ010000222.1 GCA_017556565.1 Clostridia bacterium
CCGCGTATCACCACAGGCCCGTCACTCAGAAGAGCGCAGATCATCAGTCTGTGAACGTCCGACTTGGAGGCTATGGCGGCGGCGCTGCCGCCGAGGGATGCAGGGGTTACTGCTATATCCATTGTTATTTCCTCCCGTAGCGGGCATACTCGCGCAGGGTGCTGAGGGGCTCTTTTTTGAGGATGCACTCACCGATCCTGTCTATCAGCACCAGAGTAATACTGTCGCCTGAGCGTTTTTTGTCAGACATGGCGGCTTGTGCAAGTTTGTCAGCCTCATAGTCGCAGCTGATGGGTAGCGAATGTTTGAGCAGGCAGACTTCCACCCTGTCAGCCGTACCCTTTTGGGTGATACCCATAGCCTCGCCTGCGCGGGCAATAAGCGCCGTACCTGCAGCTACCGCGTGACCGTGGGTGACGGTGAAATTGCTGCACTTTTCTATTGCGTGACCAAGAGTGTGACCCAGATTGAGCAGTTTGCGCTCGCGCTGCTCAAGCTCGTCTATCTCGACGATGTGAGCTTTGAGGGACACGCACTCGGTAATAATATCGGTCAGATCGTCCGGCTTGCCCTGAGCGAGTGTATCAAACAGTTTTTGGCTGAAAAGCACGCCGTATTTGATGGTCTCTGCCATACCGTCGGCAATCTCATGCTGAGGCAGAGTTTTGAGTGTATCGGTGTCGCAGAGCACTATCTCAGGCTGCTTGAAAGCTCCTGCAAGATTCTTGCCCGCGCCAAGATCGACACCGGTTTTGCCGCCCACAGAGGAGTCTACGGCGGCAAGCAGGGTGGTGGGGATCTGTACGTAGCGAACACCGCGCAGGTACACGGCGGCTGCAAAGCCTGCCATATCACCTGTGACGCCGCCGCCCAGAGCTATTACGCAGTCGGTGCGTGAAAATCCCTGCTGAGCCAGCCACTCAAGAATATTCTCCACCGTGCTCAGCCGCTTGCTCTGCTCGCCTGCGGGGAATATATACACGCTTGAGTCTATGCCGGCATTTTTCAGGCTTGTCTGCAGCGCCTCAAGATGCAGAGGTGCAACATTGGAGTCGGTTATGACTGCGGCGCGGACATCGGGCATAAGCGCTTTTATCCGCTCGCCTGCCTCGCTCAGCAGACCTGCACCTATATATACGTTGTATTGTTTTTGGGCTTTGACGGTGACACAACGTGTCATATCAGTTTCCTCCCGCAGTTTCTTTCAGTTCTCTGCCGCGGCGCAGCAGCTGTGTTAATTTTTCCTCATCGCCGTCTTCCAGCACTTTGAGGTACTCACTTAAATTATCTACCAGTATGCGGAGTTCGTCAAGCAGATAATCGCGATTTCCCATAAAAAGCTCTGTCCACATATGCTCATCCAGCCGTGCAACACGGGTAAGATCCTTGTAACTGCCTGCCGAAAAGCCCATATGCATCTGTGCGGTGGGCGATTTTATGTAGGCATTGGATGTAATATGGGCAAGCTGGGAGGTGAAGGCGATTATTCTGTCATGCTCCTCTATATTGGAAAAGGTCACCACACCAAAGCCGATGGACAGATAAAAGGCCTTGAGCATCTCCAGGGTCTGTGCACGGCTTTCCCTGTCCAGAGTCAGGATCATGGACGCACCACCGAACAACGTGACCGATGCATTGTGAAAACCGCCTGCCTCCCTGCCCGCCATGGGATGACCGCCCACGTATTCAAAGCCGTATCTGTCTGCCAGAGTTTTGAGCGGCTTGTAGACAAAAGTCTTGATGCCGCACAGATCGACAAACAGCGTGCCGCCCATACGGGGTGCTTTTTCTTCCATGACGCGGAGCAGGGCTTTGGGCGGCAGGGCTGCCATAATAAGATCGCAGCTCTTCAGCTTGTCGTCGGTCAGCTCCCCGTCGATAGCACCGGTCAGGCGGGCAAGGGTCATAGTCTCCCCGTCAATATCTATACCGAGGACTGTATGGCTTGTGGCGGCTTTTACAGCCTTTGCCATTGAGCCGCCTATCAGGCCAAGTCCGATTATACCGATTATCATAATATTACCTCGCAAAAATTACAGACTGCAGATCTCTTTTACGCGGCTGAGCTTGGCTGCCAGCTTGTCAAAGGCTTCGGGACGGATGGACTGAGGTCCGTCACAAAGTGCGTGGGGAGGATCGTTGTGTACCTCGATGATCAGTCCGTCTGCGCCTGCTGCAACCGCTGCGCAGGACAGAGGATCAACCAGCTCGTTCTTGCCCGCCGAGTGGCTGGGGTCGATAACAACGGGCAGATGGGACAGCTGCTTGAGTACGGGAACTGCCGAAATATCCAGAGTGTTGCGGGTGTAGCTCTCAAAGGTGCGTATGCCGCGCTCGCACAGAATGACCTGATCGTTGCCGCCTGCCATGATGTACTCGGCGCTCATCAGCAGCTCCTCGTAGGTAGAGCTGAGACCGCGCTTGAGCAGGATGGGCTTCTGGGTAGCGCCCAGAGCCTTGAGCAGCTCGAAGTTCTGCATATTGCGTGCGCCTACCTGAATAATATCCACATCGTCAAACAGAGGCAGCTGGGAGATGTCCATGATCTCGGTGACGATGGGCAGGCCGGTCAGCTTCTTGGCAAGAGACAGAAGTCTCAGACCCTCTTCGCGCATACCCTGGAAGGAATAGGGCGAGGTGCGGGGCTTGAATGCGCCGCCGCGTAGCAGGTTGGCGCCCGAGGCTTTGACCTTCTGTGCGATATCGCAGATCTGCTCCTCGCTCTCGACCGAGCAGGGGCCTGCGATCAGGGTCAGTGAGCCGCCGCCTATCTGTGTATTGCCGACTTTGATGACCGTGTCCTGGGGATGGAACTTGCGGTTGGCGTTTTTATAAGGCTCCTGAACGCGGCGGATAGCCTCGACTATATCCAGCGCAGAGATCAGGTCTATATCAAGATGGGTGGTATCGCCCACCAGGCCGAGAATGGTCTGGGTTGCACCTACCGTGGTATGGACGTCGATGCCTTTGCCGGACAGCCAGGAAACCAGATTGTTAAGCTGTGTCTGATCGGGGTTTTTCTTGAGAATTACTACCATTTTTGATTTCTCCTTTGCCGCATGGGCTATCTGATTTTAATAATTTGCATATAAAAAACCCCACAGCGTCAGGCTGTGGGGTTTAAGTCAAAGTTTATATTCCCGAACTTATCTCACACATTCGCAGCCCAACGCAAATAAGCCTTACCAAAGAAAAAGTAGGTAAAGCTAAAGTAAAAGTATGCAGCTGCGAAACGGATAGTGTTCATATCGTTGCTCCAGTTCAAGTATGGGCAGATTATAGCACCGCGCTTTAGCGTTGTCAAGTGGTATAGTAAGCTTTTTTGTTTTGTTTACATTTCTTCTTCTGCCCTGTATTTTGCTTTCGTTGCTGCGCCGCCCCGCAGATGCCGCTCATCCTTGTTCTTTTTCAGTACACCAGCGGTTTTTTCATACAGACTTCTGTCCACTTCTCTCAGTCTGGTCGTCACGTCCTTGTGTACCGTGGATTTGGATATCCCGAACTTCTTTGCCGCCGCGCGTACGGTTGCACCCGTGTCACAGATGTATGATGCCAAAAGAGCGCATCGCTCGTCTACATTCCACCTCAATTATGCCACCTCTTTGTATGATCCTGTGGCATATATATGTCGGTTTCCTGCCGAATATGAAAAAGCAGCCGCCCGATAATCGGGCGGCTGCAAGTTATGCTTATGGCTATTACTCTGTGCGCAGAGCGACGACAGGCTCTTTCTTGGCGGCAGAGCGGGAGGGGATGATACCTGCAACAACGGTGAGCAGCATGCTGATAACGATCAGCATTGCGGCCACGGGTACAGGCAGATATGCGCTCAGGTTGGGGATATTGGTCAGGTAGTGGAGCAGTGCGTTGATGGGGATGCAGAGCAGGTAGGTAATGCCTACGCCTATTGCGCCTGCAAAGCCGCCTATCAGCACGGTCTCGGCATTGAATACGCCCGATACGTTGCGCTTGGATGCGCCCAGTGCGCGGAGGATACCGATCTCTTTGGTACGCTCCTGAACAGATATCAGGGTGATAACACCGATCATGATGGAGGATACTATCAGCGATACGGCAACAAAGGAGATAAGCACGTAGGTGATAGCATTGATGATGGTGGTGATAGAGGACATCATCAGGCCGACATAGTCGGTATATGCGATCTGGGACAGTTCGGGAACGTCTTTGTTGTAGTCCTCGATAGCTGCCTCGATAACGTCTTTTTCTTCAAAGGATGCGGCATAGATATTGATGGATGCAGGCTCGTCGATATCAACAACGCCCAGCTCACGCATATTGCTCTCATAGGTGCTGTCGGAGAACTCAAGCACCTCATCGTGGTACTTGACAAACTGCTCGGTGGTGTAGGTCTGCATGGAGCCCTCAAGCATCATAGCCAGCTGGGTATAATCGTACTGGCTGAGCTGCTGCTTGACTGCCTGCGCCATCTGCATCTTGACCTGCTCAGCAACGATCATGGCTTAGGTCTCGCTGATCTCTTCGTCTGCCATGGGTGCAAGGTAGCCTGCTATTTCATCCTCGCCCATACCGGTCTGTGCTGCAATGACCTGAGCCACCACAGCCTCCATATCGGCGCGGGTCTTTCCCATCATTGCGCCTGCTACGGCTTTCTGCAGATCTTCGTCAGAGGGGATGCTCATAATGGCAATGTATGCTTCTGCCTTGCCCTTCATGTTGAGGGAGGCGATATAGGACTTGAAGGCTTCGACCTTTTCCTCATCGGTCATTTTGCCGGTGTTTTCTTTGAAGGGCAGACCGGTAAAGATATCTATGCTGTCGTCGGACATCTGACGCTCGACGGCGACAGACTCCTTGGCATGCTCGATAACGTACTCGGTCAGCATATAGGTATAACCGATGGCGCCTGTCAGCATGGAGGATACTGCATCCTCGCTGGGACGGATGATACCTGTGACACGCAGCTCAATACCGTTGTCATAGAGGTATTTGAGGCCGGTCTGGGTTTCTCTCAGGTCGGTAAATGTGCCTGTGGACTTGTCCTCGGTATAGCAATCGGAGCCAAGCACTACGCGGAACTTCATGTTGCAGATCTCCTCGTAGCTCCAGCTGCGATGGTCGGTGTTCATTTCTTCCTTGTTGAGTGCGGCATAGGACAGATCGTCGATCTCCTGCTTGGTCTTGAGGCCCAGTGCGTACAGGCTCATATCGTCGACTTCGTTGTTTTCGTCGACTACCAGCACGATCTCGTTGTAGTCGTTGGGCCAGCTGCCGTAGATCAGATCATACTGCTTGTGGAGCAGGGGGCTGACGGGATCGCCGTTCTTGCTTGAGAGCAGCTGCTGCCATGTGGAAATGCTCATACCCGAAGACATAGGCATACCGTAGGTCTCGCTCATGGACATCATGCCCGTCAGATCCATGCCAAAGTACTCGATAAGCATGTCCTGCATCAGAGCGGAGGAGTCGGAGCGGATGATCGTGCCGTCGCTGCTCTGGGTGTATACCTGCAGATCCATATCGTAGGTATACTGAACGCCGTTGACGGCATTGGCAAGCTCGCTTTCCTCGTCCTTGAGGGTATTCTCAAGATGTTCTTTGAAGGAGCGCAGGTCGTTTTCCTGTGCTTCTGCCGAGTTGAGGGAGTTGATCAGGTTGTAGACCATGGTCTTCTGATAAACTGCGTCAAGCTCGTGTTTTTCTGCCGATTCGGCAGTACCCATGAATGTAGTCAGCAGCGAGCTCATATCCATATGCTGAGACTCAAGGGTGATGGGGTAGCTGGACAGGGTGTCCTCCTGCACGGTGTTGATGTAGGTGGTCATACCCTGAGACACTGCGTAAATCAGCGCGATACCGATGATGCCTATAGAGCCTGCAAAGGATGTGAGGGCTGTTCTGCCTTTTTTGGTGAACAGGTTTTTCAGCGAAAGACCGAATGACATACCAAAGGACATGGAGGGCTTTTTCAGGTTCTTTTCGCGGGCGGCTTTCTCGTTGCCTGCTTTGAGCTCAAGCTTGCGCTCCTCGTCGCTCAAAGGGGATGAGTCGGATGTGATAACGCCGTCCAGCATACGGATGATACGTGTGGAGTAGCGCTCGGCAAGGTCGGGGTTGTGGGTGACCATGACAACAAGATGGTCGCGGGAGATTTCTTTGAGGATATCCATGACCTGCACGGAAGTCTCGGTGTCAAGCGCACCTGTGGGCTCGTCGGCAAGTATGATATCGGGGTTGTTGACCAGCGCTCTTGCAATAGCAACACGCTGCATCTGACCGCCCGACATCTCGCCGGGGCGCTTGTTGATTTGCTCCTCAAGACCGACGCGGATCAGGGCCTCTCTGGCTCTTTTGCGACGTTCTTTTTTGCTGACGCCCGACAGGGTCAGGGCAAGCTCAACGTTCTGCAGCACCGACTGGTGGGGGATCAGGTTGTAGCTCTGAAAAACAAAGCCGACCGAGTGATTGCGGTATGTATCCCAATCGCGGTCTTTGAAATTGTCGGTATGTCTGCCGTTGATGACCAGATCACCTGCGGTGTATCTGTCCAGACCTCCGATGATATTGAGCATGGTGGTCTTGCCGCAGCCCGAGGGGCCCAGGATAGACACAAACTCCGATGCTCTGAACTCAAGATCGATACCCTTGAGTGCATGAACCACACCGCCGCCTGCGGGGTAGTCTTTTTTGATGCCTTTTAACTCCAGCATCTGATTACCTTCCTTTCTGTACCTTAAGCGAATTTTTTCCACTTATATTATATATGCAAATTGTTAAAATATTGCAAACAAAAACCAAAAAAATCCAATTTTTAAGCTTAATTTTAATTTAATTCAATTTTTTGCGCAAAAATGCGCGATGCCTGCAATCAGGCATCGCGCATCTAGGTTATTTTACTGTGATTTTTATATCTCCGCTGGAGGTTTTTACCTTGCAGAGTCCGCCGCTGCGGTCGGATGCAGGGACTCTGACATTGCCGGTTGAGGCGTGGGCATCAAACATCTTGCCGCTGAGCAGACTGCCCTCGATGTCGCCCGTGGAGGTTTTGAGCACCACTTCCCCGCCGTCACAGCGGGCAAACTCTATGTCTCCCGAGGAGGTGCTTACATCAAGCAATCCTGCGGATATGACGTTGTTCAGCTCTATATCCGAAGTTCTGCCGCTTACGGTAACGGTCTGTGCGGTAACCCTCTCAAGCTCCACGCTGCCCGAGCTGACTTTTGCCTGCACCGAGCCGCAGTTTTGCAGGTCGGTGATCTCTATATCGCCGGTGTTTGTTTTGACTGTGACTGTGTCGGTACCGTCCAGCCCCGACAGGGTCAAATCACCGCTTGAGGTGTCGACTGACAGGGATTTTTGGATATTCGCCCTGCACTCCAGATCGCCTGTTGACAGGTCTATCTTTGCCAGATCAAAGGTCAGACCGCCATTGATCACTATATCGGACGTGGACACATTGATATACAGACTGTCGTACACCGTCTGAGGCAGATACACCACTATCCAGCTCCCCTCAAAAGAAAACAGACTGATATGATCGTACCAACGGCGTCCGTCCGACTCGTAAATCACAAGCTCGCCGCCGCTTACTTCGGCTTGGAGACCGACTTTTTCGCTGAGACTGCTCTCAATGATGCAGTTTCCGTCACGGGCCGGCTCTATTCTGAGGTCGGTTGTGTTGAGTTTTATGTTTACCGAGTCAAAATACCCGTCTATCCGCACTTCCCTCTGCACAAAGCTGTCGGTGCTCATTGCTCTGAAGCTGCCGCCGGTCGACACGAATGCCACACCCATGATAATGCAGCCGACAAACACCATCACCACGGCTGCGACTATGATAATAAGCTTGGTTTTACTCATTGCCTGTCACCTCTTCTCACAAACATTGACTTGATGGCTTTTGCACACAGTTTGCAAAGCTGCAGAGCACCCTTTGCCGCTGCATGGGAGACAAAAAACATCAGTACTCCACTACCTATAGCTGCCACGGCGCCGCCAAACACGAACAGTCCCGCAGCAAAATTGCCTGCGCACATCTGCCATATACCTGCCGCAATGCAAGCCACACCCGATACCGCAAGTGCAAAACTTGTTGCATACAGGGATATTATAACCGCCCACAGGGACAAATAAACCGACAGTACCACGCTGAACGCCGATATAAGCAGCGACCCCCACACGGGGAAGCCCAAAATAAGCAGCACAATCTCAAGTGCGCCCAATCGGCGGGTGCGTCTGGCTTTTACTTTGATAAGCTTGGTCAGCGGCATTTCCAGCAAAATACTCCTTGCCGCGTCCTCGGGACTTCCCAGCGATGCAAC
>JAFYMQ010000223.1 GCA_017556565.1 Clostridia bacterium
GGCGGGGGCGGAGACGGCAAATGTGCTTGACTCCTCGATATATCTGGTGCAGCTTTCGTCCATACCGGTTAGCGCTCTGTAGCAGTGGTAGGTCTTCATCATATCAAGAGAGAAGGGGTTCATAATAGCGCAGGAAAGTCCATTTGCCAGCGCCAGCGAGAAGAACGTGCTGTTGAGCGCGTCGCGGGCGGGCAGACCGAATGATACGTTGGACACGCCAAGAGAGGTATGGCAGTTAAGTGTATTGCGGATATATCTCAGGGCGTTAAGAGTTGCAACCGCAGCGCCCGGGTCGGCGCTGACCGCCATGGTCAAAGTATCGAATACCAGATCTTTTTTTTCTATGCCGTAGCTTGCGGCGGTGTCTATGATCTTTTTTGCAATTTCTATTCTGCCCTCGGCGGTGGCGGGGATGCCGCTCTCGTCAAGAGTCAGGGCAATTATAACGCCGCCGTACTTTTTCGCCATGGGGAAGATAGCGTCCATGCTTTCTTTTTTGCCGTTGACCGAGTTGATCAGCGGCTTGCCGTTGACCCGTCTCAAAGCAGCCTCCATAGCCTGCACGTTGGCGGTGTCTATCTGCAGAGGCAAATCGCACACACTCTGCAAAGCGCTCACGGTATCTCTGAGCATCTGTTTTTCGTCAATACCGGGCAGACCGACGTTGACGTCCAGAATATGTACGCCCTTGTCCTGCTGCTTGACGCCCTCACCGAGAATATAGTCCATATCGCCGCTGAGAATGGCCTGCTTGAACCGTTTTTTGCCGGTGGGGTTGATGCGCTCACCGATAAGTATGGGCTCATTTCCGAAAGTGACTGCGTGGCTGTAAGAGGACACAACGGTCAGCTTTTTGTCGGTCAGGGGCACGGGTGCAAGGTCGCGGGTATGCTCGGTCAGCAGCCTGATATATTCGGGGGAAGTACCGCAGCAGCCGCCGATAACACGCACGCCCTTTTGCACGAGCAGGGCAATGGTCTCGGCAAACTCCTCGGGTGTGATGTCAAACAGGGTCACGCCGTTTTCTACACGGGGCAGACCGGCATTGGGCTTGAGAATAACGGGCACCGAGCAGCACGCAAGCAGCCTCTCAACCACCGGCACAAGCTGACGGGGGCCTAGCGAGCAGTTTGCGCCGATGGCATCTGCGCCCATACCCTCCAAAAGTGCCGCCATAGCCTCGGGGGATGCGCCTGTCAGCAGCTTGCCGTCTGCGCTGTAGGCGCAGGCCACGATAACGGGCAGATCGCTGTTTTCTTTGGCAGCCAGCAGGGCGGCTTTTGTCTCATAACTGTCGCTCATGGTCTCGATAATGATCAGGTCTGCGCCGTACTTGACGCCAAGCCTGATTGTCTGTGCAAAGACCGCCACCGCATCCTCAAAATCCAGATCACCCAGCGGCTTGAGCAGTCTGCCCGAAGGGCCGATGTCCAGCGCCACGAACTTGGGCTGTGCGCCACAGCTCTGCTCGGCTGCGGCGCGGGCATTTTTGACAGCGGCGGCAACGATCTGCTCCAGCTCGGTCTCCTCAAACTTGAGCAGGTTTGCACCGAAGGTGTTGGTGCATACAACGTTGCTGCCCGCGTCATAATAATCCTTGTGGATGCTTGTGACCACCTGAGGGTGGGTAATGTTCATTCTCTCGGGATGCTCACCGGGGCGCAGGCCGTTTTTCTGCAGCAATGTGCCCATAGCTCCGTCGAGACGTACGATGTTATCTTTCAGATATTCCCTGAATGTCATACAGACCTCCTGAATAAACAGTCTGTTTTGGTACACAGACCGCATTTGCATTGACTGTTGTGGCTGCCGCAGCTGCCGCAGCTGCCGCCTATGCCGCAGATTGCGGTAACAGATTTTGAGGGTGTCATTATCATGCCCTGAGTCAGGCACAGTCCGATATTTTTGGGGCAATCGAGCAGAGCGAATATCTCTGCCTGCCTCTCAAGCTTCATATCCCCGTAGCCGGGGCTGAATCTTGGGGTCAGCCCTGCACCCAGCTGCTCGGATATATGTGCGCAAAAACTGTCGCACAGCGCCTCTATCCGCTCGCTGCCCAGCGCCTGAAGCATCAGTGCGCGGACGGGGGACAGGTGACCGTACTTGTTTATCAGACGGTCAAGCTCTACACCCAACGTTGCACCGAATATCACCGCCTGATCGCAGCCGTCAAGAATATTTCCCAGATCATGTGAGCCGGTGTCTATATGTCCCAGCCTGCAGCCGCCGTCGGTCATGGTGACCTCCTGCACGCACCAGCAGACTCTGGGGGATATTACGGGCTGCGCCTCGTTTATGCATTGCCGCAGCAGGCTGAGAGTAGCCTCGTCAGGCTCGGGGCAGGCGGCATAACGCAGGGCCTCCCGCTCGTTGACGGGCGGCAGGGTCAAGGTGCAGACGTGTGTCATTTTTTGATTATATCGCTGAGGTTGTCCTGAATCTTTGCGGCAACCTCAGGCTTGTTCATGGAGTAGACGTGTACGTTGGTCAGTCCGTTTGCGTACAGATCGATGATCTGATCGGTGGCATAAGCGATGCCCGCCTGCTTCATGGCCGCGGGATCGGAGCCGAATCGGTCAACAAGACTCTTGAACCGCTGAGGTACAAAGGAGCCCGACAGCTTGATGGCGCGCTCCAGCTGGTTTGCATTGGTTATGGGCATAATGCCGGGGATAACGGGTACGGTAATGCCCGCCTCGCGGATCTTGTAGAGGAAGTTATACAGCAGATTGTTGTCAAAAAACATCTGTGTGGTCAGAAAATCGCAGCCTGCGTCCACTTTTTCCTTGAGGCGCTTTATGTCATCCTTCTGATCCAAACTTTCGGGGTGGATCTCGGGATAGCAAGCACCGCCTATGCAAAAATCACCGCCCGATTCCTTCAGCTCGCGCACAAGATCGACGGCATAGCGATAATCCCAGCCCGAGCGGTCGGCATCCCGAAGCTCCTCGGGTATATCACCGCGCAGCGCCATAACGTTCTGTATGCCCGCGTCCTTCATAGCCCCGATGCGCTGCTGCACCGTCTCACGGGTGCTGGATACGCAGGTCAGGTGTGCAAGCATGGGCACGTTGTACTCGTGCTTGATGTTTTTGGCTATCTCAAGGGTATATTTGCTGGTGCCGCCGCCTGCGCCGTAAGTAACGCTCATAAAACTGGGTCTGAGCTTGGCTATCTCCTCGGTGGCTGCCTTTACACTATTGAAACCTGAGCGGGTCTTGGGCGGAAAGACCTCAAACGAAAGATGCAGGATATTGCTGCTTAATATTTCCGATATTTTCATACTTTCACATCCTTGATGTTTATCTTTTTATTATACCATCGTTGCTCTTTATTATCAATATGTATAATATAGGCAGCGTAGGAGCTTTTCGAATATTTGCCATTGAAAAAACGGCAGGGTTGTGCTATGATATCTAATTGGAATAATATCGGAAGGGGAGATATATACGGACGGGAAAATAACCGCTGACAACTGCACCTGCGCCATCGGCAGCAAGGATACGGGAAGAAAATGCCTGCTGGCAGCCTTTTTGTTACCCGTAGGAATGTATCTGTCCGAGCTGAGCGTGTTTTTGGAGGAGCCGCTGTTTTCCGCTATCTACTACGGCAACCTCAATACAATGTTCTATCACATAGCCTGCGCTGCTTTTATACTGGCGTTTTTTGCTCTTTACCATCGCGGAATGAAGAAAAAAGCCGCCTTCACCCCATTTGTCAAAGTTCGTGAGCCTTTGACCGTCAAGCGCAAGCTGCTGCTCTATTTTATGACCGTTATCCCGGTATTCATCACCTCGGCAGCCCTCGACTTCCGCTTCAAGCTTGTCTACGGACTGGGCGAGCGTGTCACCGCCATGACCCTGCTGGGCAACGGCGTGGGATATATCCACACGGCAGCCAAGCTGCTTTGCGTGATATACTTTGTGGCACTTGTCGAGGCAGCCTTCGAGGCTATGTTCCACAGCGTCCGCCCTGTGCCCGTGGGCGGAATACTTGCAGCCGCCACTTTCGGCATAGGTGAGATGGTGTTTGCGCCCTCGGCATTCTCGCTGCTGCAGCTGTTTCTTATCGGATATTTCGGTGTTGTGTACATTCTGTCTCAAAAACGCTTTGGAGTCACCTACGCTCTGGCTCTGATAATGTATATATTATGATGAAAAAGATAACAGGATTTATTCGGAACAACTACATACCCTTTCTGTTTGCTCTGCTGGCAGTCATAATCGAGCTGACGGCGGTTTATGTCACCAGCGGCAAGCTGTTTATCCGCAGCCCGTGGATGTATTTCACCGTGCTGGGGCTTTTGGTCGTGCTGCAGTTTTTCCTGACCACCGACCGCGCCCGACATATCTGGAGTACCGTGGTGCTTACCGTACTGTTCGTTATGGATCTGGTGTTCATCGTCATTTATGAGATGACCGGCACCATATTCGACTTTTCCATGCTCAAACTCCGCGGCGACGCTATGGCAATACTGGAAAGTGTGCCCATCAACTTCCTGTACACCTTCCTGTGCGGCGCGCTTTTGAGCGCGTTCATCGTCTTTGGCAGAGATTTCGGCAACGGTGAGACGCGGGTAGCCCCCATGCCCTTCTTCCGCAAAGTCACCGCAGCCCTTATTGCCGTGCTGGTGTTCAGCCACGCAGGTCTGGTCTATGCCGCCGCTTCCCGCCGCGAAGATGACAAATATCTGCAGTCCAAAGTCTTTGAGGACAGCGCCGAGGGCTACGCCGAGCAGGGCGTTATCGGCAACCTTGTCACCGAGATGTACGCAGGCGCTTTTGACGAGGTAGAGGTAGGCAGCACCCGTGAGATAACAGACTTTATCTACAGTCAGGTCAGCTCGAAATACGTGCCCTACTACTCGGCTGCCGAGGGTTACAACGTAGTCACCATACTGGGCGAGACCTTTGAGTGGTTCTCATTTATCTCCGATCCCGAGATATACCCCAACGGCCACTATCTGCCCGAGGAGACCCTGCGGGAGCTGTACCCTAACCTGTATGCGTTCTACGACTCCTCTGTGGTCATGACCAACTTCCACGCCCGCGAAAAGACCGACATATCCGAAAATCTGTCCCTCTTCGGCAGCTATCCGCTGGACTACTACACCAACTACGACTACGCAAACAACAATATCGCCTACTCGCTGCCCAACCTGATGGAAACCCTCTACGGCGTGGAGAGCAAATCCTTCCACAACGGCAACTATACCTTCTATAACCGCAACGAGTACCTGCCTCTGGCGGTAGGCTTCAGCGAGTATATCGCCTGCGAACAGATGGAGCAGATTGCACCCGACGTGTTCACCAACTACTTTGACGGCAGAGGCGAGCGCAACATGGACTCCGAGATGATCGAGGCATGCCGTGATATGATGTTCCCCACCGACAGACGGTTCAACACCTATATCACCACCATAGCCATGCACGGCAGATACGACTACCGCGACAATCTGCAGCCCTATTACGACAAGCTTGCCGAGGCAGGTATGCTCTGCCCCGATGAAGAGGACGAAGAAGCCACCGCCTTCTACCACTATGCCGCAGCCGCCATGGATTTTGACAAAGCGCTGGGCATGATCGTCTCCGAACTTGAAAGCCGCGGCCTGATGGACAACACCCTGATCGTGCTGTTCGGCGACCACAATGCCTATTACCAGACCCTGACCAACTACGTCAAGGATATCTATCCCAAGACCGACCGCGACTGCGACGTGACCGAGCTGTACCGCGTACCCATGATGATCAAGATCGGCAACAAAATCACACAAAAGGTCGAGATCAAAAAGTTCACCTGCACCGCCGACATCATGCCCACCATTATGTCTCTGCTGGGCATCAACTACTACACCAATCTGTACTACGGCAACAGCGTGTTCTCGCGTCAGGAGAGCGTGCTCTATTCCCGCGCCTACGACGTATTTCTGACCGACAAGCTGTACTTTAACACTCTGGACAATATCACATTCCGCACAGAGGAAGTTACGGACGAATACCTTGAGGATGTGGAAAACCGCTGCCTGACCCTGATGAAAAAGTGCTCCTACATCAACCGCATCTTTGCCTCCGACCTGTTCGGCGGGGCAGAAGGGGAGAACTTTGCCGACAATATGCGCGCAATAAACCGCTGAGAGGAGCAAACCATGACACATGACTCCATCCGCGCCTTTGCCAATATCGTCAAAGCAAGCTCTGATATAGTCTTCTTCGGCGGCGCCGGCGTATCCACCGAAAGCGGCCTCAAAGACTACCGCAGCCAAGACGGCATCTACACGGCTGTCACAGAGTACGGCGCAAGCCCCGAGGAGATACTCAGCCACGACTATTTCTATGCCCGTACCGAGGATTTTTACAGATTCTACCGCGACTTTTTTATGGGAGAGGTGCAGCCCAACGCCGCCCACTACGCCCTTGCCGAGCTTGAAAAAATGGGCAAGCTGAAAGCCGTCATCACCCAGAACATCGACAACCTGCATCAAAAAGCGGGCAGCGAGCGGGTGTTTGAGCTTCACGGCACCACCGAAAAATATACCTGCCCCGTCTGCGGCGAGCCCTACACCAAACAGTACCTGCGCGAGTGTGTGGGCGTGCCCGTGTGTAAAAAATGCCCCAACCCCATCAAGCCCGACGTGGTGCTCTACGGCGAGCAGCTTGACGACAGCACCGTCAGTATGGCCATAGACGCCATCTCACGCGCCGACACGCTGATAATCGGCGGCACTTCGCTGGCAGTCTACCCCGCGGCGGGATTTCTGCGCTATTTTTGCGGCAGACACCTGATAGTCATCAACCGCGACGATACCCGTATGGACTCGAGAGCCGATCTTGTGTTCCGCGACAGTATCGGCGAGGTTATGCAGGCGCTGATGCATGAGCTGAAAAAATGATCCAAAAAGCAGAGGCAACCCTCTGCTTTTTTTGTTGCTAAATTGCCGTTTGGGGGTTATACTTTATTTGTCGGCATCCGTTTTGCATTATCGAAAAGGTGATTTTTATCAAAAAACTCAAAACCCTGCTTATCATAGCCGCCGCAGCCGCACTGGTCTGCACAGCGGCACTGCTTATTATAAACGGCATCGTCAAACACTCCGCCATGCCCTACATCCTGACCGACAGTGAGGTGTCGGGCGGCTTTGACTGCATACTCATTCTGGGCTGCGGCGTCTATGGCGACCGCCCCAGCCATATGCTGGAAGACCGTCTGCTCACAGGCACCGCGCTGTACCCCGCTGCCGCACCCAAACTGCTTATGAGCGGCGACAACAGCCGCGACGATTACAACGAAGTCGCCGTCATGCGCGACTTCGCCATCGGGAAAAATGTGCCGGCTGAGGATATATTTATGGATCACGCAGGTTTTTCCACCTATGAGAGCATGTACAGAGCGCGGGATATTTTCGGCGCTGAGCGCGTGCTTATAGTCACCCAGAATTACCACCTCTACCGCGCCGTCTACGATGCCAGAGCCCTCGGTCTGGACGCATACGGAGTTGGCGCTGACCTGCGTGAGTACAGAGGTCAGTCTTTCCGCGATCTCCGTGAGATACTGGCTCGGGTAAAAGATTTCGTCTGGTGCATTTTTGAGCCCAAGCCCACCTATCTGGGCGAAAGTATTCCCATAAACGGCATCGGCAATGCCGCCAACAACTGACAAAGGAGCATAGTATGAAAACCGAGACCTACATCATAGAGGGTATGTCCTGCGCTGCCTGCTCCAGCGCGGTAGAGCGCGTCACCCGCAAAATCGAGGGCGTGCAAAGTTCGGACGTCAACCTGATAATGGGCAAAATGACCATTACCTACGACCCCACCCTTGTCACCCCCGAGCGCATTATGGCGGCCGTAGACCGCGCAGGCTTCGGCATCAGACCCGATATTCCCGAGCCCAAAGCCGCCGCCCCCGCTCCCGAGCAGGATATCAGGCTGGTTTCTATCATAGCGGCAGCCGTGTTCGGCGCGCTTTTGATGTATGTGTCCATGGGTCATATGATAGGCTCGGGTCTGCCCCTGCCCGCTCTGCTTGACCCTGCGCTGCATCCGCTTAATTTTGCTCTTGCCCAGTGTATTCTGTGCCTGCCCGTGCTTTTCATAGGCAGAAAATACTTCCTCTCGGGCATCAAAGCCCTCGTCTCCCTGCACCCCAATATGGACTCGCTGGTAGCCGTAGGCTGCACCGCGTCCTTTGTCTACAGTATTGTTATGACCGCGCTGATCCCCCGCAATTCTGCCCACATCCACGATCTGTACTATGAATCGGCAGCCGTGGTGCTCACCCTTATTATGCTGGGCAAATATCTGGAAAAAAACAGCAAGCGCAAGACCCAGAGCGCCATCAGCAAACTTATGGAGCTTGCCCCCGACACCGCCGTACTTCTTGCCCCCGACGGCAGCCAGAGTGTGGTCAAGTCCGACACCCTGCGTATCGGTGATATAGTGGTGGTCAAGCCGGGCGCCCGCATCCCTCTGGACGGTCAGGTCACCGAGGGTGAAAGCGGCGTGGACGAATCCATGCTCACCGGCGAAAGTCTGCCCGTGCTCAAAACCTCGGGCGACACAGTCACCGGCGGCAGCATCAACCAAAACGGCGTGCTCTACGTTCGCATCACCCATATAGGCGAGGATACCACCCTCAGCAAAATCATCCGCTTCGTTCAGGACGCTCAGGGCAAAAAAGCCCCCATAGCCAAAACCGCCGACAAGGTAGCCGGAGTTTTCGTCCCCATTGTCATGTCCATAGCCATTTTGTCTGCCGCAGCATGGCTGATAGCCGGCTATGAGCTGAGCTTTGCTTTGCGTATATTCACGTCGGTGCTGGTCATAGCCTGCCCCTGCGCACTCGGTCTTGCCACCCCCACCGCTATCATGGTGGGAACAGGTCTGGGAGCACAAAACGGCATCCTCATCCGCTCGGGTGAAGCGCTGGAGATCACCCACAAGACCCAAACCGTTGTTTTTGACATAACCGGCACACTGACCGAAGGCAAACCCTCTGTCACCGATATAGTCTGCTATAATATTGACAAAAACGCGCTGCTTTCTGCCGCCGCAAGCGCCGAGAGCGTGTCCGACCATCCGCTGGCGCACGCCGTTGTGGAGTATGCCGCGCAGCAGGGAATAGCCGTATCGGGCAGACCCGACAAGTTTGAAAACATCTCGGGCATGGGCATCATCGCGTCTCTGTCCTCGGGCGAGCAGATAGTCGCAGGCAGTCTGAGATTTATGGTCAATCGCGGCATAGCCACAGATATAGCCGACCGGGACGCCGCAGCCCTGTCCCAAACAGGCTGCTCGATCATCGCCGTCGCCGTTGACGGGACTTTGCGCGGCATCATCGGTATCGCTGACAAACTCA